>JAQIBO010000055.1 GCA_027859055.1 Spirochaeta sp. | reverse complement strand
CCCTGGAAGAGCTTGCCGGAGTACGGGAGTACTTCATCACCGAAGCGGGAGCATTTCTGAATGGCGACGCGAAAGAGCTGATCCTGAGCGATATCAGCGCGGCGCTGGAAGACCAGAATCTGTCTGCCGATATGCGGTCGCTGTTCACCGATCTTCAGACGGAGATTCCCGGGGTGTTTGAAAGCACCCGCGGCGTGTACAGCGATCTGGTGGAAACGCGGACGGTCCTGAGCGAAAACGTTCCCGATTCGTTTGTCATCGTCGGCTACACCGGCACGGGTACCACCGATATCGGCGTTAACCCGTTTCAAAATGAGTACGCCAATACCGGTACCCACGGTACGGTGGTCAACACTATTTTGACCGGAAAGTTCATCGACGACATGCCCGCGTGGATCTCGATCGTCGTCGCTTTGGTGTTTACCCTCATCTTCGTCGTGATCAGTCGGAAAAGAAGTGCCAGTACCACCCTTGCCCTCGGCTTCGCCGGCGCAACCGTCGTTGCCGCAGGGTCCGCCGCGGCGCTCGTTACCACGCGGCTGTTCCTTCCGATCATGAGTCCGGTACTCACGCTGTTTTTCAGCGCCGTCGGCCAGAGCACATACAAATTCGTCGAAGTGGCGCGGGAAAAGAACCATATCCGCCACGCCTTTAACCACTACCTCAGCACCGACGTCATCAACGAGATCCTCGATGACCCGTCCCGCTTGAGCCTCGGTGGAGAAAAGCGGGAACTCACCGCGATGTTCACCGATGTGAAGGGGTTTTCGACGATATCAGAATCGCTCGACCCGGAAGAGCTGGTCAAATTGCTCAACCGCTACCTGTCGGAGATGAGTGACATCGTGCTCCAACTTCGTGGAACGATCGACAAATTCGAGGGGGACGCCATTATCAGCTTTTTCGGCGCTCCTGTGCCGTTTGAGGACCACGCCACCCGGGCGTGTACTGCGGCGATCAAGATGAAGAAGATTGAGGAATATCTCAATAAGCACTTCAAAGAGGAAGACCTTTCCCCCAGCCCGCTCATGACGCGGATCGGGATAAACACCGGTGAGATGGTCGTTGGCAATATGGGAACGATCAACCGGATGGACTACACGATCATGGGCCATGCGGTGAACCTCGCCGCCCGACTGGAAGGCGTCAACAAGCAGTACGGCACGTGGATACTGACCAGTGAGCTCACCTATGACGCCACCGGCGACTCCCTTGCCGCCCGCCGCCTTGACCGGGTGCGCGTGGTGGGGGTGAGCGAACCGGTACGCCTCTACGAGATAATCGACGAGGCATCGCTGATCCCCGCGGGTACCGCTCAGATGCTCCAGGAGTTTCACCAGGGTCTGGAACTGTTTGAAAATCGCGAATGGGGTGAGTCGGGAAGCCTCTTTTCCCGGCTTAACCGCGAGTTCCCCGACGACGGGCCGAGCAAGACGTACTTTGACCGGACGCGCAAGTTTCAGAAGGAAGGACCGCCCGCCGACTGGGATGGCGTGTTCAACCTGACCCGAAAATGACAGTGACCCGCATTATTGCGTATACTCGTAGTGATGCACTCCACGCCTGATCTTCCGTTCTCCCGCTTCCGGGACGCCGCGCCGCAGGTGTCGTTTCTGGCGGTGATGATATTCTTTTCGATGTACTCGCGCCTCCTGGCGGCTCCGTTACTCGTCTTCATTCAGGCCGACCTCGGTATTACTCCCGCTCAGTCCACGCGGCTCTTTTTGCCCCTTTCCATCGCCTACGCCTCTGCAATGCTCGTTTCCGGCTTTCTCACCGAAAAGGCGCATCACCGGCGGACGATCGCGCTCTCCGCAGTTGTCCTTGGAGGAGGCCTGATCCTGGTTGCGCTGGTACAATCCCTCGGCGGGATGTATGTCGCGTTTACCCTCATCGGAGCCGGTGCCGGTCTGTACCCGCCCTCCGGGGTGGCGTCGCTGACAAGTCTTGTTGACGACCACATTCGCGGACGCGCGATCGCGCTCCACGAGGTCGGGCCCAACCTCGGGTTTGTCCTGGCCCCGCTGTTTGTCTCAATCGGAACAAGTCTCGGTGACTGGCGCTGGGTCGCCGCGATATCGGGGATCGTTGCGGTTGTCTCCGGCGTGCTCTTCGACCGTTACGCGCAGTCCGGGCGCTTTCACGGGCAGCGTCCGCAACTGGCAAACATCGGTCCCCTCATGCGCAAACCGGAGTTCTGGGCGATTTTCGTCTTTTTTTCCCTCGCGGCAAGCTCCACGATCGGGGTGTACTCGATCCTTCCGACGTTTCTGATTCGGGTGGAAGGCTACGCGGTGGGACCGGTGAACACGCTGCTGAGCGTCTCCCGGATCAGCGGGGTGATCGCGGTACTGGTGTCAGGCGTACTGGTGGACCGGATCGGCGTGGCCCGTCTGATCGCGCTGGTGTTTCTGCTCACCGGCGTTCTGACGATCGCGATTGGCGTCCTTCCGGGAACCCCGATGCTTGTCGCAGTCTTTCTTCAGCCGGTCATCATTACCGCATTTTTTCCCGCGGCGATCAGTGCGATGTCGGATCTGGGACCACCCCACGTCAGAAATGTGGCGGTCTCCGTTATCATTCCCGGCGTCAACATCGTCTCAAACGGCGTGTTTCCCTCGGTCATGGGCGTTCTCACCGAGTACGACGCGGTTCGGTTCGGATTTATCGGCCTCGGTGCCCTGATGGTACTGAGTCTGACCGCTATTCCGCTTTTGAAACAACCGAGGGCGGCGGCGCCCTCTTGACGTTGACCCTGTTCGGCCTGGTCTTATTCACCCTGCCCCAGCGAGAAGCCCCGCTCACCGTCAAAAAGGTACAGGTTCTCCGTCTTGATCACCTCGTAGCCGTTTGCGGTCAGGGTATTCATCAGGTGTGTCACGTCGGTGTGAACAACCGGCCGGTAGTCGGTCTGTTCGCCCGCCGGAACCGTTTCAGGGTGGACAAAACGACACCGCCAGTGATCGGTGAGAAACGTCTCGGGAAATCCGTCGGGGTACACTTTCACGCCCCGGTTGGTGATCATTTTGAGCTTCAACTCTCCGCCGGCCTCTTTTGTCAGCCGTTCCAGGTCGCCACCGATCACACCGGCGTCCATCGGCTCGCCGACCCAGTCGACAAAGAGATCCGCGCCGACCAGCGTTTTTTTTGCCGGCTGGCGCGTATACCCGGGAACGCGAATACGTGTATCTGTGGAGGGATCGATATTCCATTTTCGCAGACGTTCAGGCGCGCGACCCATCCGTTCCACGATCGCCTCGGCAAACTCCGCCGTCCCGACAAGGTGGACGCTGTGCCCCGGCCGGTAGATGTCCGCCGTATGCAGCCCGTCCTCGATCGTCCGGAGCCACGCGTTGTGAACCTTCTCAGCGACATCGGGTTGCCCGATATGCAGCAGCATAAGTATCGAGGCGTTAATCAGGCCACTGGGGTTGGCGCTGTTTTTCCCGGCGATATCCGGTGCGGACCCGTGGATCGCCTCAAACATCGAGACGGTCGTACCGATGTTGGCGCTCCCGGCCATACCGACCGAGCCGCTCACCTCGGCCACCACGTCGGAGATGATGTCCCCGTACAGATTCGGCGTCACGATAACGTCATACCGCTCCGGCGCGGTGGCAACGCGGGCGGTTCCGATATCGATAATCTGCTGATTTGCCTCGATCTCGGGATATTCTACCGCGATCTCGTCAAACACCTGGTGAAACAGCCCGTCGGTGATTTTCATGATGTTGTCTTTCACCATGCAGGTGATCTTCTTGCGCCCGTAGGTCCGGGCGTATTCAAACGCGTAGCGGATCAGCTTTTCGCTTCCCGGGCGGGTGATCAGCTTGAGACACTGGGTGACGTCCCGGGTCTGGCGATGCTCAATCCCCGCGTACAGATCTTCCTCGTTTTCCCGGACGATAACGATATCCATGTCGGGATAGTGCGTCTCCACGTACGGGTTGAACGCCTGCACGGGACGTACGTTCGCGAACAGCCCCAGGGACTTGCGAATCGTCACGTTGAGACTCTTGTAGCCGCCGCCCTGGGGAGTCGTGATCGGCGCTTTCAGCAGGATCCTGGTGCGCCTGATAGACTCCCACGCGGGTCCGTCGATCCCGGCGGAGTTCCCCGCGAGATACACCTTTTTTCCGATATCGATGAACTCCGGTTCAATCCGGGCACCCGCGGCAGCGAGGATACGCAACGCTGCGTCCATGATTTCCGGCCCGATTCCATCGCCTCTGGCGACTGTGATCTCAGTTTTATGACTCATAACGTCGTAAATATAATCACGGGACGCTCACATTTGCAAAGCCGTAGCGGGCGGATTACGTTTATACAACCAGGAACTAGTAGGTAAAGGACAACGTGCTTCAATGACCACAGTGCTTTTCGCCATCGATGACGAGACAGAACAGAAACTCTTCCTTGACGTAATCCGCTCACGGCAACTCGATATGGAGATGATCGTCCCGAAGGACGTCAGCGAGGTGGACCAGCGCGTCGCCGACGGTTCGATTGACATCATCGTTACCGATTTCTCATTTCAAACGGGCGGCTTCGCGGACTGGCTCTTTCTGTGGGGGCATCCGTTTGTCCTGCTTGCCGACTGGACCGAATACCACCGAATCGACGAAATCGTGAAAGATCACACCTCGGACTTTGCAATCCGTGACAGCGAATACCGGCACATCCAGTTTCTGCCGCTGGTTATAAAAAAGATACTCAACAACCGGGAGAGCATTGAACGCCACAACCTCAACCTGCGCATGACGGAAGAACGGTATCGGGAACTGGTTCAGGCGCTTCCGGATATTATCTACTCCCTCGACGCGGAGGGGCACTTCGTTTACATCAACGATTCGGTGCGACGCCTCGGGTGGGACCCCCTTGAGCTGGTGGGCGCCCATTTCAGCACCCTCCTGGAGCAGGACGAGGTGAAACGGGTCAGCCGCGAGTACGTCCTCAAGGAACTTAAGGGCGTCGCGACTGGTGACCAGGCGGCACCGAAGCTGTTTGACGAACGCCGCACCGGGTCACGGCGCACCCGGGATCTGGAGGTCCGGCTGCGGCACAAGGACAACGGAGAACACGGACAATCGGTTATCGGAAGCGTCATCGCCTACGGAGAGGTCAACGCGGTCGGGTTTTCCGCCTATGCCAACGAGCTGGGGCAACCGGGTTCGCTGGGGATAATCCGCTATGTCACTGA
>JAQIBO010000044.1 GCA_027859055.1 Spirochaeta sp. | reverse complement strand
GTTTTTGCAGATGGACGGTGACCGCGGAGGATTGATGGCGGGTACCGTTCTCGCCGTTGTTCCGTTGATCTTCGTGTTTATCGCGTTCAACAAACAGATCATTTCCGGCCTCGCCGCCGGCAGCGTGAAAGGATAGGAGTAGCGTCATGGTAGAAACAGGCAAAAGGATTGCTCCGTACGTTTTCGTCAGCCCTTTTCTTATTCTCTTTGCAGTCTTCGGACTCTTCCCTATCCTCTACTCCTTTACGATCTCCTTTTTTAAGTGGACGATCGCCGGCGCCCAGGAGTTTCGTGGTATTCAGAACTACATTTCGTTGCTCACCACCGATCCGTTCTTCAAGGGCTCCCTGCGAACGACGTTCATCCTGCTGGTCTTCGGGTCGCTCCTGCAGCACGTATTTGCGATTCCCCTTGCGATCGTTCTGAACAACGAGAAACTCACCGGACGCGGATTCTTCAAGGTGATGTACTTCCTTCCGTATATCACCAGCACCGTCGTGATCGCCCTCGTGTTCAATCAGTTGTTTGAGCAAAACTACGGCTGGTTCAACTACGTCCTGGTCAACGTGTTTGGTTTGGATCGCGTCGCGTGGGTACAAAATCCCACCGCGATCAAGGCGAGCATCTCAATAATGGTGAACTGGCGATTTATCGGGTGGAATACCATCATTTACCTGGCGGGTCTGCAATCGATAGACAAGTCCCTCTACGAAGCTGCGGAGATCGACGGTGCAGTCGGGTTCAAGAAGCACTTACACGTCACCGTTCCACTGCTTCTGCCGATCATCTTCTTCGCAGTTACGATGAGTATCATCGGTGGCATGCAGCTGTTTGAAGAACCGTTTGTGTTGATGAAGGGGTACGAAACGATGGGTGGTCCCGGCAACGCGGGTCTCACCAGTGCGTACTATCTGCTGGGTACCGGATTCAACTTCAACCGGTTTGGAAAAGCGTCTGCGATCGCGTGGATTCTCTTTGCGATCATAATGGCTATGACCTGGTTGAATAAACTGGTTACCGACCGTTTACAGGAGTAGGAGTTTGGCTACGCGGTGCGCGCCGTGCTGTCCCGTTGGACCAGCTGCGCGCGCATCGTAACGCCATGCAACAAGCGATCATCGTGCTTTCCCAAACGGCCCAGCATGATTTCCGCAGCGAGTTTGCCCATGACGTATTTCGGGTGGTTGAACGTTGTGAGAGCGGGAATAGCGCGGACCGCTTCCGGTATGTTGTCGATGCCCACAACGGAAACATCGCCGGGAACCGTCAGACCAAGTTCGGCGAACGCTGGGTATGCCTGGTGCGCCACCTGGTCATTGAAATACACAAACGCAGTAGGTCTCGTACTCTTGGTCGTGTTCTCGAAAATATCTCGGGTGAACCACGCACCTGGCAGGGATGGTTCGTCCTCCTGCGTATAGGACCGCGCCAACAGCGGGTCAATTGTAATTCCGTTCCGTTCGAGTGCCCGTGCATACCCTCGGTATCGGAGTTCACCGGCTTGCGTATCAGATTTGAAAACGCACGCGATCCGTCGGTGCCCGAGTCCCAGGAGGTATTCCACGGCGTCTTCCCCGATCCGGGCGTCATCTACGGTGATGAACGAGGCTTGAAGTCCCGGGATTTCGCAGTTGGTGGTGACGACGGGAACACCAGAGCGATTCAACACATGGACGATTTCGGAGTCCTGGTCCAACCGACCGCTGTTGGTTGGCTCGACGATGATTCCCGAAACACCGTTTGCCAGCATACGTTTCGCCGATTCTTTCTCTTTTTCCGGGTCGTAATTGCCGTTGGCCAGCAACATCGAATAGCCGCCGTTGAACAGGCCCTCTTCGATACCGTGGATCATCTCCGGATAGATCGTGTAACTGAGCGAGCTGTTGATGATACCGATCGACTTTGTGTTGGGACCGGGGGACACCTCGCCGAGATACACTGAACCGCGCCCGGGCGTGCGTTCAATCCGGTATTTCTTTGAAAGCTCGCTGATTGCATGCCGAACCGTGTTTCGACTGACCGAAAGCCTGGTGCTCAGGTCGTTTTCTCCGGGGAGTGGATCGCCGGTCCGAATCTCTTCGGTTGAAATCAGGCGCTCCAGATAATCGAACACTTCGCGGTGTTTTGTTGCCATAGTATGAGTATAGCAGATTAGTACATTTCCCTGCAATTGTAAGAACAAATCAATGGATCGCCGCGGCCCGTGACAGTTTTCATCACCACCAATTATCTCAACACAGACCGCCCGGAATGACGTATTCTGTTCGTATGCGACTGATAACGTTTTCCGGGACGGGCAATTCTCTTGAGGTGGCGCGTCGTATCGCGGCGGCGTTTCCCGATGCCACGGTGGAATCGGTTCTCCAATTGCTGGGCACGGATGAACCGATCGTTCTCGATGGAATGGTCGGGTTCGTGTTTCCGATCCACGTGAATGGTCTTCCGCGGCCGGTTCGGAAGTTCATCGAAACAGTTGACCTTGCGAACGTTGAATACCTTTTCGCGTGCGCCACCCACGGCGGATATCCTGGTAACGTCGGCGGTCAGATAAACCGCATCTTGAAACGTTCATCGAACAGCCCGGAAGCGACGCGTCTTCTCGACGAATTCTTTTCTATTGAGCTGATCAACAACACGCCAAAAGGAGTGGCACCGCGTCCGCTGATGCGGATGCATTGGGAACGGGATATTGCTCCCAAGCACGTTGAACGGATGCAGCGGCGCCTGGACGATGAATTGCCGGGGATTATCGCCGCCATCGCGGCGCGAACCCACGGGTACGCCGACCAATACCGCTCGGAACGGAATGCGCGGGGCAGTCTCATTCAAAGGTTTATCTGGCGCCTTGCAGACGGTTCCGCTCCCAAACTGGATTTCAAACTCGACGAATCGGCGTGCACCCGATGCGGCCTCTGCGAAACGGTGTGTCTCAGCAGACGCGTCGCGATGGTAAACGGCTGGCCCACGTGGCCGCGTGAGAAGGAATGTTACTACTGTTATGCGTGTTTCAACGTCTGTCCGGAACAGGCGATCGGCGTTCGGCATTACACAAAGAAGGAAGGGCGTTACCTCTTCCCCGGTACAACGGCAGAGATGCTGGCAGCCCAGAAACCGGTTCGATGAGATCCCGCGCTACGAGAAATCCCTGACATACGCCTCCGCCGAGCGGTTGAGCTCCCGGGCGAAGTCCGAGGCGTACTTACGGTCATGAAAGGCGCGGACAAACTCGGGGTAGGAGCGGTCCGGGTTCCGGGTTGCGTTGATGCGGGTGAGTTCCTCTTTCAGTCGGGCCGGGGCAGGGTCGGTATACCGGTCCTCTTGTACGATCAGCTCCTGAGAGAACCGCTGCGGCTTCGGGCGGTTCATCTGGTGTTCCGTCGGATACCCGTAGACCACCATTGCGGCGGGGACCAGAAACGGTTTCAGCGTGAGGAGTTCGGTCAGTTCCTCCCGCCGCTCGAAAGATCGAGAGCCACCGGCGGCAGTCGGCCAAAAAGACGTGGACCATCGGTGCGGTCGCGATAAACGGCTGGTTATCACACAGGACGGCGAGCTGATCTTTTATCTCTTGCCCTCTGATATCGAGGATCGTGTAGAGCGTCTGGTTGCCCGCCGTGGGCGCCTGAATAGCGGCGTCGATAATGAGTTCCCGCAGATCCTCGGGGATTGGCCGGTCGTCGAAGGAGCGTACGGATTTCCGCTCCAGGAGGGAGGTGATGATGGGGTTCATGGATTAATGGTAGCACTGAAACGGAACGTGCGAAATCTCTATTCGACGCAGGCTACGTACCGCGCGCGCCGGACCGCCCGCTACAGAAAGGCGATGAGCGCTATTGCCAACCCGTGGGTTACCACCGCAGCGGTCAGTCCAAAGCGGAGGCGCAGCAGACCGCAGAGGATTCCCTCCCACAGCGCAAACACCACCAGCGGCAGACCTACCGATGTCACGGTGAACGCCAGGAATACGTGGCCGAAGCCGAAGGCCACCCCGGAGGCCACTGCGGCTTCGGTCGGACGCAGCCCCTGGGTAACGAACTCCTCCTGCAAATAGCCCCGAAAGAGGAGTTCCTCAAGAAGGTTGCCCGCCAGAGCGATGGCCAGCAGCGCCGGAAGCAGCGCGACGGGAAACGCGCCGCCCAGCTCCCCGGGAAGGATGCCGATCCGCAGGAGCAGCACAGGTGCCGCGACGACTACAGCGCCGATGAGCCCCGCACCGACAGCGGTGGTACGGCGGTTTGTGAACCAGACCAGCGCGGGGCCCTTGCCGCGTTCAAACGCCATAATCAGAAGACTCACGACAAGGCTGCCCGCCGCCAGGGCAAACAGGATCGGTCCGTCCGCGGCGAAGCGCAGCCAGAACGCCGGGTCGGAACCAACAAACCACAGACCCAGCGGGGTCATGAGATCCCGCATGAAGATGAACGCCAGGATGTAGAGCCAGATACGAAACGAACGCGACCCACGTCGCGTGAGCCACAGGAGAATGAGAGCAAGGGCGATTCCCGGCGTGAGCTGTAGTCCGTACCGCACCAGTCCGGCGAGGCCGGGGCCCGCCTCGGAGGCGGGCAGAAACACTGGGAGCTCATTGGCCGGGAAGGCGGGACCGTGCCCCGTCAGGATCAGTTCGGCTCCGGTTTCCCGCAGGAGATCCATGCTCCGGTACACGCCACGGCGGTCCTCCATGAAGATCGGTCTCCGTCCGGTCCCGAGGAAGGTGAGATAATTCATGGCGGCGTCGCCCACAAACGCCCGGCCGTCATCCATGACCAGACACCAGGAATCGGCGCTGTG
>JAQIBO010000027.1 GCA_027859055.1 Spirochaeta sp. | reverse complement strand
GATAGAGGTGAAACTCGGGGCGACAAGAAGCCGGTGGGATACACCTGCAAGGCGCTCCTGCAATCCCGCCGCCAGCTCTCGCGCTTCCGCACGCGTTTTATGCATTTTCCAGTTACCGGCAATATACGGTCTGCGCATCTGTAATCTCCTTGTACGTATCAGTTCTGCAACGCCACGATCCCGGGAAGCGTCTTTCCTTCAAGAAATTCGAGAGACGCGCCCCCTCCGGTTGATACGTGGTCCATCTTATCAGCCAGGTCAAACTGGTTGGCGGCTGCGACGGAATCTCCACCGCCGACTACAGTAATCGCCGACGCCTCAGCGATCGCCGTTGCCACCGCTTTAGTTCCCGCCGCGAACCGCTCGAATTCGAATACTCCCATGGGACCGTTCCATACGATTGTTTTGGCACCGGCGATCACCCGTTCCGCCGCAGCGATCGTCCTGGGGCCGATATCCATCGCGAGACGATCTGCAGGAACAGCGCTTCCGTCAACCTGCTCCGGCGATGCGTCCGCATCAAAATCGGAGGCAACTACATGATCCAGCGGAAGGATCACCTCGGTGCCGCGTTTTTCCGCGGCGGCAAGAAACTGGCTCGCCGTATCAATATACTCGTCTTCAACGAGGCTTTTCCCGACCTCAATTCCCTGTGCCTTGAGAAAGGTGTACGCCATGCCGCCCCCAATCACAAAACCGGCACAGTTCGGTAGCAGACTTTCAAGCACGGCAATTTTGGACGACACCTTCGCTCCGCCGATAACTGCAATGAGCGGTTTCTGCGGATCATCAAGGATCGGCTGGAAAAACGAAACCTCTTTTTCGATAAGAAAGCCGGCACACGACGGCAGAAATTTGGTGACACCTTCCGTCGAAGCGTGGGCGCGGTGGGCGGTTCCGAACGCGTCGTTGACAAAGACGTCGCCAAGTGCAGCGAGCTCTTCGGCAAACGCGGGATCGTTATCGGTCTCCGCTTTGGAGAACCGGACGTTCTCCAGCATCAGAATCTGTCCCGGCTTCAGCGCCACTGCCTGGGCACGGACCGCGTCCCCGACTACGTCATCGGCCATGATTACATCGCGTTCAAGCAGATCGGAAAGCCGTCGCGCCACCGGCGCAAGACTGAACTCCGGTTTCCGCTCCCCTTTCGGACGGCCCAGATGGCTCATCAGAACAAGCGACGCGCCCTGGTCCAGAATATAACGGATCGATTGCAACGCGGCCCGGATACGTGTGTCGTCGGTGATTTCGCCCTCTTTGAGCGGCACGTTGAAATCGGCGCGCATCAGGACGCGTTTCCCGGAAATATCAGTATTTTTTAGTGTGCGTAAATTCATAACGCTCCTCGTAACGAACAGGACAGAAAAATCAAATGGCCCGGGTTCCCTGGGAACACCGGGCCTCACCATTACACAGGTGAATTATGCGAGCTTCATCGCGAGGTCGACAACGCGGGTGCTGTAACCCCACTCGTTGTCGTACCATGAAAAGATCTTCACTTTGCGGCCCATCACCATCGTGCTCTGAGCGTCAAAGATCGAACTGTGCGTGTTGTGGATGATGTCAACAGAGACGATCGGATCTTCGGTATATTCGAGGATGCCTTTCATCGGACCTTCCGCAGCTTTCTTCATCGCCGCGTTGACCTGTTCCACGGTAACGTCTTTTTTCACGTCGACAACGAGGTCAACGATTGAGCCGGTAGCGGTGGGTACCCGCATCGCAACACCGTCGAGTTTGCCCTCCAGATGGGGCATAACTTTTCCAACGGCGCGGGCGGCACCGGTAGTGGTCGGAATGATCGACGCCGCGGCGGTTCGGGCCCGGCGCAAATCACTGTGAGGACCGTCAAGGGTATTCTGATCGTTAGTGTAACTGTGTACCGTCGTCATGAAGCCCTCAACGATACCGAACTCATCGTCCAGAACCTTGGCAACCGGTGCGAGGCAGTTGGTGGTGCAACTGGCATTGGAAACGCACTGGTCGGAGTCTTTGAGGTCAGCGTCGTTTACGCCGAGAACGATCATATTGTCGATTTTGTCCTTCGCCGGAACGGTCAGGATGACCTTCTTGGCGGGGTACTTGGCGTTCTTCAGGTGATCGCCGTATCCGCCTTTTGCGCCTTCCCGCTCGCGGAAAATCCCGGTGGATTCAACGACTACGTCAGGAGAGTCACCCCAGGGGATCTCCGCCGGATTCCGGGCGGAACACACTTTATATTTCTTTCCATCTACAATGATGTTTTCGTTGTCAAAGTCCACGGTGCCTTTGTAGCCACCCTGTGTGGAATCGTATTTGAGCAGATGTGCAAGTGTCTTGGTATCTGTGAGATCGTTAATCCCAACAACTTCAACACCCTTTTCAAGGGCAATTTTAAACACGTTTCGTCCAATACGGCCAAATCCGTTGATCGCAATTTTCATTCTATTATTCCTCCTGATAAATTGGGGGTGATCGGGCAAATAATAGCCAATGGAAGGGGCCGTGTCAATCAGCGCCCAGGTGTTCTCAATCAGCGGATCCGGAAAAGCTCCTGGACCAAACCGGCAAAACCGGACCCCTCATCGGCAGTTTCAGCAGTTGGATCGGCAGTTTCGGCATCCGCATTTTCATCTTCCGCATCATCCGGCTCTCCAACGTGCCAGACCAGATCGCCCTGGCCAACGTTGTCCGGACCGTCGGGGTCCCACCGGACTACTGAAACCAGATCATCGGTTGCAACCACCGGGGCTTCGCCCAAGAGGGCGCCGTCGGAGCGGCTGTAGATCTCCACAATATGATCCGGTTCCACGAGATCTGCCGTACCGAGACCGATCAGAAGGCGTTCAAAGTCGCGTTGAAGGACGTATCCGCGGGATGGGACGCGCTGTTCGATCCGGGAGGCAAGTTCTCGAAGCGCGTTGCGAACGCGGTGATTGCCGCTCCGGGCCACCGTTCCGGCAGTTATCGGGATCACTCCGTTCCCGGCAAACAGCTCGTACCGCGCCACAATCCGGCGATCCAGGAGACGAAACTCAACCCCCAGCGTGAGCTCCGCATCGTCTGCCCGTCCCCGGCTCACAACGGCGACCCGTCCCGGCGACGCAGCCGCCACCGGCTCCCCCGCTTCGATATTTTGAGAGCTGAGAAGCAGGGAACGAAGATACCAGGCAAGTTCACGACTTACGCCGGGAACGATTGATTCCGGGGCCTCACGGTATACGACGGTGACACGTGTCCGCGGGCGATCGGCGGTAAACTGATCCACTCCCCACTCCTGCGCCACCGAATCTCTCCGCACCGCTGCAAACGTCTCGATGAGTTCCCGGACCTCGCGATCCGCACCACCGAGTTGATCGATAATTTCAAGCTCACGAAGATAGCGTCCGTCCATATCGCGATACCGGTACAGTTCTGCCAGGTCTCTTCTGAGAGTGGTGTTGTAGGGGTAGATCTGCAGTCCTCGCCGATACGCCTGTTCCGCCTGACGGAACAGGAAACGCGCCTCCAGTTGGGCGCCAATTTCGCGATACGGCGCGGCCAGAGACGCGCGCTCTTCTGATTCCAGCGGCAGCGTCGCGATCGCGTGGTGTTCCTGGGCCAGAAGCGGTAATTCAAAGTCGGGACGGATAGCCTGCGCCCGCTCCCAGCTTTGGACGGCGGTCGTGCGATCTCCGTTTCGCGCTGCCAGAACGCCGCGGGCATACCATGCCCGGTGGTTTTCCGGGTCGATCCGGAGCAGCGACTCGTAATGGGCAACCGCTTCGCCGGTTTCGCCGCTTCGGCGGGCCGTTTCGGCCAGTAACAGCCAGCCGTCTTCCAGGTTTGGAGCGATCGTCACGGCGTTCCGTCCGTGGAATGCAGCGCTGGACAGATCCTCCGCTTCGAGCGCCGCGCGAGCCGCCGTTAACTGTACGATTGCGCTGTCACCGTGATATCTCAACGCGAACTGGAGGTATTGTGTAAGCGCTTCCTCGTCGCCGCGGTCGATACTGAGTCGAATCAGCGCCAACAGAAGTTGTCGGTTTTCCGGAAAGCGCTGCTGGAGTTGCTGCAAGTCCCGTGCGGCCAGTTCCGGCGCGCCTCCGACGATATCCAGAAGAGCTTGACCAACGCGGGCATCCTCATTGTACGGCTGTCGACGAAGGATCTCTGCGTATTCACTGTTCGCCTCATCAAACTCTCCCCGCAATACCGCGAGGCGCGCCGCCAGGAGGGCGCGTTCGATCGACTCTCCGCCGTACCGTTCCGCCGCCTCAAGATGGCCCGCCGCCCGGTCGTACAGTTCAAGCCACATGTGGGCTTCGGCGCTGACGAGGTGAGCTGCGGTATAACGCGGGTTTCCCTCAAGTGCGCGCCGGGCGTAGTCAATCGCTTCTTCAAGAGCTGCACGGTCAAACCGCTCCCGACCGAGTGTGAGCCAGTCTCGCGCGCGCTCAAGCAACAAGATCGGATTGTCCGCATCTGAAGTCGATTGAGCGCTCAGAACGTCCGGAGCGAGTACGCACACCAGAAAGAGGGCAAGCAATCCGCCCCGTTTCATTCGGCGGTACCCCCCGTCGGCAGGGCTCCCGGAGCCGTTTCTTTCACTCCGCTGGGGTTGCCACTTCGTCACGGGCGTCCTCCGGGCGCGAAACGACCTTCACACTCTTGATCTTGTGGCCCTCCATCTCCTGGATAATAAAATCAAGATTCTGAAAACTCACTTTTTCAAACTTGACGGGTATCTTTCCAAAGAGGTCAAAGACAAAACCTCCCAGCGTATCGTACTCCTGTTGCGGCAGTTCCGTGGTCAGCTTTTCCTGAAGATCTTCCAGATTGACCCGAGCGTCGCAAAGCCAGGCACGCTCTCCGATCTCCAGCATGTCCTCGCGTTCATTGTCAAATTCGTCCTGAATATCTCCTACGATTTCTTCGATAATGTCTTCCATACACACCAACCCGGAGACACCCCCGTACTCATCAACCGCTACGGCGATGTGGACTCGTCTCCGTTTCATTTCCCGGAGGAGGCTGTCCAGACGTTTACTTTCGGGCACAAAAAACGATTTTCTCAGAATCTGCTCAATACGGATCTCTTTTCCATTGGTGAGATACTGGAGAAGGTCCTTTGCGTACAGCATCCCAACGACGTTGTCGATCGTCTCTTTGTACACCGGGAAGCGGGAATGGCCCGTGTCGGAGATCCGTGAAACCAGTTCGGTACTGTTCATATCCAGACCGAGGAATACCGAATCGATTCGCGGCACCATCACCTCCTTGACGGTTGTGTGGGCCAGCGCGTAGATGCCATCGATCATTTTACGGGTCTCCGCGTTTATCGCAGGATCCGCGTCCTCATCGCCGCCGTGTCGGTTGCGGCCGAATAACAGGCCGAACAATCCCGGGGATTTCAAAGCTGTTTCTCCTTCATATGCCGTACAATATCTTCCTGTAAAATGAGCATCGCCTCCGATGCGAAATCGTTGGTCCGGTGAGTATGTCCGGTAAGATGAAGTATTCCGTGCACAAGCATGCGCAGAACCTCTTCGTGAAACGGTACCGAGAACTCTTTCGCCTGATCCTCGATAACCGGAAGCGAAAGCGCGATATCACCGAGATACGGTTCAGTCGGTTGTTCGTTT
>JAQIBO010000534.1 GCA_027859055.1 Spirochaeta sp. | reverse complement strand
AATGGTTGTTTATGTTTCCGGAAGAGGCGGGGCGCGAACCAAACGCGAAAACTGAGTTTGACCGCTTCGTCACGGAAGTCTTTTCCGACGACCCCTTTACCGTCTCTGAGAGATCCCAGATCGTCGCGTCCTCCGTCGTATATCCGTTCGCCGGGGTTGTGGACCCCGGCGCAATCCGCCCCTGGTACCTGGTATACCGAGTAAGCGAGCGTGAACTGGGAATCGATCTGATCAGCCAGATGAAACGACTCGCCGTACCGCTGGTGATCGCCCTGGTTCTAGGCGGTGTCGGTGGATACATACTCTTCCGATCGCTGCAACAACGAAACGACTACCGCCGGCAGATCGAGAGCGCAGCATTTATCGATGAGCTGACTCGACTCCCTAACCGCCGGTACCTGTACGAAAACCTCAATCGTATGTGCGAAATGATGGCACGGTACGAGCAGCCGTTCGTTACGCTCTTCATCGATGTGGATGGATTCAAGCCAGTCAATGATCGGCACGGTCATGATGCCGGCGACGAGGTTCTCGTTGAAGTCGCTCACCGTCTGAAGGTGTGCGTCCGGACCAGCGACCTCGTTGCCCGCCTTGGCGGAGATGAGTTCGTAGTATGTGCGATCCACGTACCGGACCGGATTGCCGCGGAAAACGTGGCCGGAAAAATCCAGAAGGCGATCGCTGATCCGATCCATCTGTCAGCGGGAGAAACCGTCGTAATCGGCGCGTCGATCGGGATATTCGGTGGCTTTGACCCCGGCTGTATCGAGTCCGAGGTCGGTATGGCGGATGAGATCGTTCGACGCGCCGACGCCGGTATGTACGTGGCGAAGCGCGCCGGTAAAAACCGTTACGCCTGGGCTCCCGAGTAACCAACCCGGTGCGTACCGGACGGCGGGATCGTGTCGGTACGAAAACGCTTTCTTCCGATTGCCTGACCGGGTTCCTTCGCTTCAACTGGCTTCAAGCTCCTCTCTTCGAGAGCGATACGATAAAACCTCACAGCCGATATGAACAACTGACGTAATAACCCGATTCCATGGAGATGTCCTCTCCATACGGGTACGATATCTCGCGAACGACGCCGACGCGCGGTGGCTGTTTAGCTCTACCGCTTTTTACACAACGTTATGGGACTCTACCACGCTCGACGCGGTTCATGCCGAAGGTGCCCTGGGTATTTCGCGTCCTATTGCTCGCAGAAGTCGTCAAAGTGCCGTTCGAAGATGGTATGGATTCGTTTCGGCCGCGGAGGACGAATAGCGGGCGTACCGCAGTACACAGTCCGAAACAGGTACGGACCTACCGGACCGCACCGACAGGAACGCTCCGCGGCGCCCCCGATACCGGAGCGTGGCCGTGCGGTCAGCATACACCGGCTTCCTGTGGATTTCCTGCCGGAAAAGAGGTCCCAATTCTCATAATGAGACGCATCCTCATTCAGCGTGTGCCATCATCGTGGTACATCAATTTCTAGCTAAGACCGGTGCACGGGTCCTGCACCGCGCCGCCGGTCCGGAGGGCACAATGAGAAAGACGGGAAGGCGGCATCTGTTGACCAACGGTATCCGGTACGGTATCGCGATCGGTATCGCGCTTCTGCTGCTGACAGGATGCGACAACCTGTTTGGCGAGGAAGAGGAAGAAGAAGACGGTACGCTCACGGTGACTATTTCTGGATTTGATCCAACCACGTGCGGCGCTGAAACACCCTACGTTATCGGCTTTGTGATGCCCGCCGGTGCCGATCCCAATACGGGAACAGTCCTCGGGGCCGGAGGCGGTCCGGTGGATAGCCCTACGGCGTCGGATACCATAAAAGTCTGGGATACCCAGACCGACATGGCAACGGACGTAGACTGGAGCGGCTCCGGCGGAGACCGTTACGACGTATATGCGGGCGTGTACTGTATCAGTGCGGGTGAGGATCCTGGAGATGATCTGGATAACCCCAAATGGGTGTACGGCGCCGTCGACTACTCGCAACCCTTTTCCTACAAACAGGACGGAAATCAGGCGTTCAACACCGATTTTGGTGACTATGCAGAAATCGATCCCTATGTAGCGACGCCGTAGTAATTGTCGTAGAACCCATAGCGGCGCCGCGCGGCGTACTGGCGCGGCGCGGTGACACCGGCCCGCTGCGGCGACTTGTGACAGGTCGCTGGTCACCCGGGACCGGATAATTCGGGACAACTATCCGCGCGCCATGTGGGATGATGGGCGATGACCGTACCAAGCCATTGCACAGGAGCTTCACGAACCGTTGATTGTGCCCGGCCGTCTGTAATCTGCGTGTTGCTCGTTTCTACGTCGGTCTGGATTGTCTGGCCGAATCCCCCTTAGACGCCCCGGCGGTGTCGGTGTATACTGGTCGTTATGCCGATGTTGGAGATCCTTGCCGGACTGGGGGCAATACAGGGAATACTCCTGTTTTTCCTTGTTGGGCTGCGCTACCGACGGAAAGAGAACCTGCCTCTTGCCCTTTTCCTGTTGGTTTACTCTCTCCGCCTGGGAACCATACCAATTTGGAATGTTACTACCATGATGGGCAACCCGTGGCTTCTGCCGTTGACTACACCGTTGCCCTTTCTTTTTAGCCCTCTGTTGTGGTGGTACGCCCATACCCTTGCCAATGACTCCGGGGTGCACCCGCCGGTCCGGATGGTGTGGCACGCTCTGCCCTACCTCCTGGACCTTGCGTTTACCGTTGGTCTGGTGCTGGTGCTATCTCCGGAGGAATACGGCGCTATGATCACCGCGATCTTTCGCGGTTCCCCGCCCCTTCATCTGACGGTACGGAACGGCCTGAAGGTTCTGGTCAATGTAGTCTATTTGAGTCTTGCCATTCGCCGGGCGTTCAGGAAGAGCCCGACCGCCGTGACAACACCGGCACAGCGGCTGTGGCTGAAGGCGCTGGTAACGACCCCGTTGCTGTCACTTGCTCTGTTTGCCTTTGTGGCCCTGTACCCCCAGGCTACTGCAGGCATCGCCGACGGGGCGGTCACGCCCTTTACCGTTCTTGCCGGGGCTATGGCGCTTCTTATTTACGTTTTTTCCTTTCTGATGCTTGTAGTACCGGAGGTTCCGGCGGAATGCGGTTGTGTTTCTCATGCCGAAAAGGAAGAGAGAGCCGTACCGGACGAGGATAGGGAGCTGGCTGCGTCGGTGACGAAGCTGCTTGAAGGGGAAATCTATCTCGACCCCGACCTTACTCTGGAGTCCATGGCCCGACAGCTACACACCCACCCGAACCACCTCTCCCGGGCGATCAACTGTGTCATGTGCGAGCACTTTCCCGCTCTGATACAGCGACACCGAATCCAGTATTTTGTTGCCCGGGCCGAATCCGGTGCCCTGAAGAACCAATCCATTCTGGAAATCGCCTTTGAGGCAGGGTTTTCATCCAAGAGTACCTTCAACCGGGTTTTCAAGGCCGAAACGGGTATGTCGCCGTCAGAGTTCAAGGACAGCGCCGTCTGACATAGCAATTGTCATTTTTTTTGCCTTCGGCCGCTCGGCTACGGTACGGCGTTTCCTGCCGACGTGCGGTGAGATTGCCGGCTACAGCAGACTCACGGCGTAAGCGACATAGATTTCTTCTCGTCCGGGGCCGCGGCGAGGTGATCTCAATTGGCGCGTTGTCTCAACCGGTAGCCGATTCCTGTGCCACCGGTGCTTCCTGGGCAGCCGCGAGCCCTTCGGCTTCCGCCTGAAAGACTCGGTCGATATCCAGCATGATGATGAACCGGTCATCTTTCTTCCCCAGGCCCCGGATAAACCGGGCGTCTACGGAGGTACCTATCGAGGGAGTTGGCTGGATGCTATCCTCTGCGATGTCCAGCACCTCCTGCACCGAGTCTGTCAGGCAGCCCACCGTAACCGTCGCGTCTTCGGTATGCAGGTCCACCACGATGATGCTGGTGTCCACCGTTTTCTCTGTCTCCGGCAGGCCAAACTTGGTCCGAAGGTCTACCACCGGGACAACACTGCCCCGGATATTGATCACACCCTTCATGTATTCCGGCATACGAGGGATCACCGTGAGCGGCATCTCTGAGAGGACCTCTTGCACTTGAGCAACCTCGACCGCGTACAGTTCCTCCACCAGGGTAAACGTCAAAAACTGATTTGTCGCCATCTTGCTATCCTTCCTGTCCGTCGATTTCAGTAACTTTCGAACTCGTCGTCCGTTTCGGCCAGGACGATTCCCTTCTCCCGCTTCTGAGTTGGTTTCTTCCCCGAGGCGTGCGCACTCGGGGAAGCGTGATGAGTGCTCCCTTTCGGTGCCGCCAGAGCCAGCCGGCGCCCACCGCCGGACCCACTGCTCTCGTGCGTTTTGAAGAATGCTATCGTGTTCTGGAGCTGTTCCGCCTGACCACTCAGTTCCTCGGACATGGAGGCCATCTCCTCAGAGGCGCTTGCGTTTCGCTGAATAACGGTGTCGAGCTGAATAATCGCGGAATTGATCTGTTCCGCCCCACTGTTCTGTTCGCTGCTGGCGGCAGATATCTCCTGAACCAGTTCCGCCGTGCGTTTGATGTCCGGAACGATCTGCTCCAGCATCGCGCCTGCCTTTTCGGCGATCGCTACGGATCGTCCGGAAAGCGCACTTATCTCACCGGCTGCGGTCTGACTGCGCTCGGCAAGTTTGCGGACCTCGCTGGCGACCACGGCGAACCCTTTTCCAGCCTCGCCGGCGCGTGCTGCTTCGATCGCCGCGTTGAGGGCGAGAAGATTGGTGTTGCGTGCGATCTCTTCAATAATCGTGATCTTCTCGGCGATATCCTTCATCGCGTTGACCGTCTCACGCACCGCCTGCCCGCTTTCTTCGGCGTCCGTAGAGCTCTTTTGGGAGATCTTGTCGGTTTGGAGCGCGTTGTCCGCGTTCTGCCGGATATTGGAACTCATTTCCTCCATGCTGCTGGAGACCTCTTCCGCGCTGGCCGCCTGCTCGGTAGCCCCCGTAGAGAGCTGCTGCGCCGAGTTACTCATCTCGCCGCTGCCGTTGCTGACATTTTCGCTGATGGTGCGGGCAGAAACGACAACATCCGTCAGCTTCTCCGACATCGACTTCATCGAACTGAACACACCTACCGGGGCTTTTGACCCGGAGTCGAAATCGTAGGTCAAATCTCCTTCGGCGGTCTTCTCCGCAATGACACTCAGTTCCTGAGGCTCGGTCCCCAGAAGACGGGCGATTCTGTTCGAGATGAAGAATGCAACGATGATGCCAACCAACAGAGCAAGGCCCGTACCGAGTGTTGTCGCAAGAATTGTCAAAGATCCACTTGCCTCCGCCTCATCGTTGCGCGTAACGATGAGTGACTCTTCCGCCGAAATCGCCGCGTCGATAGTCTCGCGAATTGAGTCCATATACTGTTTTCCAAGGCCTTGCAAAATCAGATCTTCAACAACGTCCATATCGGCCTCTGCCTGATTCACAGCCCGTCTGGCCACAATCTCGGGTTCCGCAGCCTCAGCTCGCCAACGCTGTGCAAGTTGCACTACTTCATCAATTGTGCCCGATGTGACCCCACTGCCGTCTCCCCGCGCCACCAATGCTCTCAACTGCGCTATATCGGTATCGAAAGATTCTATACCACCGTGGTACGGCTCGAGGGACTGCTCTTCTCCGGTAAGCAAGAACCCTCTCTGGCCAGTCTCCTGATTCACCATGTCGAGCAAAATCTGCTGGTAGAGATACCTGCCCTGGAGATTGCCCGCCGCGGCAAAGCGATCGTCCATGTCCTGCAACACAGCCCGAAGACTGTCAAATATCTCTTTGCCGACGAGCCGCCCCTGGATTTCGTCGAAATTTCGGACAGCCTCCGCCCCGTCGTTGGCTTGCTCGCGCATGCGCAGGTATCGCTGGACAACGTTGCTTTCCCATTGGTTTCTCTGCGTATCGATTTCGTTCCAACGGGCCACCTGGGTCGGGTTATCGGAGGTAAGTTCCTTCGCTCGATCGATGTAGGTAGTAAAGTCGCTGGATCCGGCGGTGTACGGGTCGAGGAACTCGGAGTCGCCCGTCAGCATATAGCCTCGTATACCGGTCTCCTGGTCGATCATACTCGCCATAATGTTCTTGGCGTTAACGATCACCTGGTATGTATGAGATACCCACCTCTGATTTTCCAGCATGGTGAATACGTTCATGAGAATGACCGCCCCGACAACCGCCATGACTCCGACAACAGATCCAAAACCGACGAGCAGTTGCGTACGTACTTTCATTGAGGGCCCCCGTGATCTCGTAATCGTAGGACAGCCTATCGTGGATTGCAAATGCGCAACGCCGTTTGCGGGTAGATTGCGAGAGAAGTGGATACATACGTCGTTCACAACCGAGACACCCAAAACCTCAACGCCCTGGCGATCATTTCCGAGCGCAAGCGCGACACGGCAGTCCAGGGCGAGATCGTACAAGAATGCGGCGGCGGCGATCACGGGATCATGTGCTTCACTGTGGCCGGCGGCCCTCCGCCCGCCGCTGCGCTATTTCTCCATCGCCTGGAAGAGATCAACCATCCCCAGGGTGGCCTCAGCCGCCTCCCAGCCTTTGTTTCCCGCTTTGGTCCCGGCCCGTTCCACCGCCTGCTCGATCGTATCGGTGGTGAGGACGCCAAAGGTCACCGGCACGCCGGTTTCCATTCCGATCGCGGCTACTCCCTTGCTCACATCGGCTGCGACATAGTCGAAGTGTGGTGTTCCTCCGCGAATCACGGCACCCAGACAGATCACGCCGTCAGAGGCGCGGGAGGATGCGGCACGTTTCGCGGCGATCGGAATCTCCCAGGCTCCCGGTACCCGGATCAACGTCAGGGCGTTTGAGCCGACTCCGGTACGCTGCGGGGTGGCCGTCAACAGGCGCTCTACGTACCGCGCCAGGACATCCACCTCCAGGTTCACCATCTCTCCCGTCGTACGATCTGAAAGTACGGTGGTGCGCCAGGTTGCGGGAATCACGTTCACGGTGATCGTCGTCCCCGCCGGACCGCCATCGGTGATATCTGCGATCGTCAGACTGGTACCATCGATCGCGATCGATCCTTCGCTGATGCAGTAGCGCCCCATGTCCGGCGGAACGGCGACCGAGAAATAGACGTTCTTACCGTCCTCCCGGACCGTGGCAACTGTCCCGACCCCATCCACGTGGCCCTGGACGATATGACCGCCCATCCGCGTCTCCGGGGTAAGGGACCGTTCCAGGTTCACCCGGCGTCCCGACCGGTAGCCTCCAAGGGTGGTTTTCTCAAGGCTCACCGCCAGCGTTTCCACCTCAAATGTACCGGACCCGATGCGCGTGACGGTCTGGCAGGCACCGTACCGATCTCTTCAATGAGTCCCGTGAACATGCACTACCTCCCGTTCCGGAGCGTTCCGACCGATCTGGGCACACACCCGGGACAGCCACTCCGGATGGTGGCCGTCGACCATCTGCTGTTAAAGCGATTGGTGACGAATCGTGTCATATCTCCGTGTTTTGCGAACTCGAAGTGCTGCAGGGTCTTGAGATGACCGCCAACGACCGACTCCGGGACCTCTATCAGGCGGTGCTCAAAGGCCGCCTGCCGGTTATTCCCTTCACACCGTCGGAGGCGAC
>JAQIBO010000348.1 GCA_027859055.1 Spirochaeta sp. | reverse complement strand
CGGATGTGAAGCCGATCCTATAGATCAACCCCGATCACTCTATTGTGACGCACATGTAAGCTCTTGATGAAGATGAGCAGTTTGCCGACGCCAGTTTTCTCCTCCTGGATCAGGCGCTGCTGGTGGAAGGGGTGCAGTTGAAGGACCCGGCGTCCTTTGTTGAGCGCCTGAACCGGGTCATGAGCCGGGCGCTGTAAGCGCCGGCCACCCCGCCCCGGCCCTAAAGCTGCCGGGGAAAACGGATCGTCCAGCGGGTGCCGCCGTCGCCCGTCTCCAGGGTCACGGTGGCGTCGATCTGCTGGGCGATATTCTCAACCAGTGTAAAACCGAGGGAACCGCGGGACGGCTCGCGTGGTTGCGCCGCAGCTTCCACCCTGTTGGAAAACACCGTTCCTGCGGGATCAAACCCGACTCCGTTATCGCCGATAACCAGCTCGAACGCGCCGGGCTGTTCGGTCAGCTCCACGATAACCACGCCGTCGGGTCGCCCGGAAAACGCGTACTTCATGCTGTTGGTAATAAGTTCGTTTACAATCAACCCCAGGTTGACACCGGTCCGTACCGGGAGCGCAACCGGGGAAATCCGCGCGTCCAGCGTGATAGCGTGGCCGTCGGGAGCGTAGGTAGCGACGAGCCGTTGGGCGATACCGCCGATATAGGCGTCAGCGTGTACCGTTGAGGCGTCTCCCGTCTGGGTCAGGATCTCCTGGACTTCCGCGAGAGTCCGGACGCGATCGTTGGCGCTCTGAAACGCCGTTGCAACGGTGGGGTCGTCGCTGGATGAGGCCTGAATGTTGAGCAGCGATGCAACCATCATCAGGTTGTTCTTGGTGCGGTGGACCACCTCTTTGAGCAGGTCCGCCCGTTCGTCGGCGATTTTGCGAAGTTCGCGTTCAATCCGTTCCCGCTCCGTGACGTCGTGGAAAATACCATACGCATAGGTGCGCCCGTCGATCGTGATAACGCTCGTACTGATCTCCACGGGAATATGTTCGCCCTGGGCGGTAATGACGTGAAATCCATGGGAGCGACTGACACCGACAACGTTCCAGGCGTTCCCAACGGCGCCGACCGCGCGTTCCCGCTCCTCCGGCGGGTGTAGCTCAACACTCGGTTTTCCGATCAGCGCATCGCGCCCCATTTGCATCATACTCGTCGCAGCGGTGTTCACATCGACGATCTCGCCGGTGGTCGCGTCGGCAAGAAAGACCGCATCACCAGCGGTTTCGAACAGGGTGCGATAGTGAGTCTCGCGCGCGTGGGCTTCCCGGGTACCCTCGTCGACGAGGGTGCGCAAACGGTGCTCCTCGGTTGCCCGCAACACCCGCTCTCGGCGGCGCAAGACAAATGCGTAGGTGACGAGAATGATCAACGAAATTGCGACCATCACTACAACTTGCAGGAGAAGCGTTTCGAGTCCGCCGGTTACCTCTTCCTCAGATGCGCTGAGAACGACGGCGATCGTAGTGGTACCGGTCGCGATATGCTGCCACGTGGTCACCTTGTCAACCGTTTCTCCGGTGGCGCGTTGAATGAACCGGTACGTCCCGGTACCGGAGGGCTCGTTCAGGATGCGTCGATCGATCTCCAACAAGGAAGGGTACTCGGTGTGAAGCTCCAGGATTGAAGACCCGACTATCTCCGATTCAACGTCGTAGAGCACCCTGCCTGTTTCATCGACGGCCCAGATTGAGCCTGCTTCGCCGATTTCAATCGGGGCAAAGTTCTCCGTCAGTTCAGCTTTGAGATCGATTACTGCGCCGATATTCGTTCCGCCGGCATCGTTCCACGTCGCTACGGCGTAGCTGTCGTCGGGAGTGATCTCGGTCAGGACGAGATTATACCCGTTGCGATTCCGGCGGTGAGCGGTTATGACCAGGTCTTGAATACGGTCGGGCGAGATGGTGGGGCCGTTTCGGGTAGTCAACACAGCACGTTGGTCCGCGGTCCGAACGAAGCGCGCAACGATACTTGGCTGAAGTCGGCGGCGGGACAGCACTCGGAGCGTGGCCTCGGTGTTGACCGTTCCGTCCCCGTCGGTGACGACGGAGGTTCGAAGTGCGTCTTCTACGGAGGAAAAGAACAGATCCAGCGCACGTCCACTGGCGTCAACCTGACTCCTGATGACATCGAGCTGGAGATCGCGTGCCTGTCGTTGCGCCTCGTCAAAAATGAGGAAAAGACCGGTCACCTGTATCGCAATGATGAGAAGGACGATCGTGATGTGGTGGGCGGTTGTAAACCGCAAACTGCGTATTTGCATCGATCAGCCGAATATACGGGACAGTATAATCAGCGACCGACGGAATCACAACGGACCTTGTTCGCCGGTTGGGCTCATCGGCTCACCCGTTGGTCTCGCGAAAGCGGCGGGGACTTACCCCCTCGTGGCGCCGGAACACGGTGGCGAAGTAGCTGTCACTCTCAAACCCGACGCGCCGCGCGATCTCGTGGATCCGTGTCTGAGGCTCCTGTACGAGGAACTCTTTCGCCCGGGCGACCCGTCGCTGGTTGACGTATTCGGTGGGGCGTTGTGTCGTCTCGGATTTGAAGAGCTCGCAGAAGTACTGCGGGGTGACCCCGATCGATCCGGCGAGATCCTCGAGCCCGATCGGCCGGTGCATCTCCCGCTCGATCAGGTCGAGAGCCGGTTTCAACCTCATCACGCTGCCGCTGTGACTCTCGTTGCCTTCCCGCTCGATGTATTTAAGGAAGTCGAGAAGGAGCGCGTACACGATCCCCGATCCGTCGATCCCGCGCAGAGGATTGTCGCTTTTGAGTATCTGTAGCGCCTTACGGATGAGCGTTTCGAAATGGGTCGGGTTTGCCACGCGGTAGACACCGGTCCGGGCCATGCCCGTGTAGTGGAGCATATTCTCGACGTTGTGCCCGCTGAAGGTGATCCAGTGCACGTACCACGGTTCCTCGGCGGCATAATAGTGGTGTGCCTCATCGGGGTAGAGGAGCAACCCCTCCTCGGGGCCGACGGTCACGGTAGTCTGATCGCGGGAAAGGGTTCCTCGTCCTGAGATGGTCTGAATCCACTGAAAGACGGGAAATCCAAACGGGCGATCGATCGGGTACTGGTAGAAGTCGCACCCCACACCGATTAACTGAAACGGCAACTCGTTCTCCACCTCCGTTGGTGTAGAGAGTACGAAGTCACCGTCGCGGCGCCCCTGATCGTGCTGGTTTTTCACGCAACCTCCCGCTCGATCAGAGAATTGTACAAGTAAGCTGAATATTTTGAAAGAGATTTCGGTGCTCAGAGCCAACCGGGCGCGACCACGGGCTCTCCGGCGCACGAATATACGCATAGATATACGAAAAACCGCCGTCTCTGCGGGTCAGGTGAATGTTTATGCAGTCAGGACGCGGAATCGGCGAGCGAGCTGAAATCTGTTAAACACCATGGAAAATCTTGAGATTGACCGATGTTCACGGCGGGTGGACACTAGTTCATCAATCAATTGTAGGAGGAATAGCTATGCTAAAACGCATGCTGGTTGTATCGGTGATTCTTATGACGGCGCTCGCGCTGATCGGGTGTGGTGGGGACGAACCTGCCGCTGGCGGCGGCGCGGAGGGCAGCGCTTCTGCGGAACCGCAACTCGACACGCTCGTCATCAACTCCAATCTCTCGGACCCGGCTCCCAAAGCTGCGTTCCAGACGATGGTGGACAAGTTCAAGGCGGAGTATCCCGAGATCAATGTGACCCTGAACACCTTTGACCACGAAGCGTACAAGACGGCGATCCGGAACTTTCTCGCTTCCGATCCGCCGGATGTCGCGCTGTGGTTTGCCGGAAACCGGATGCGGTTTTTTGTGGACGAGGGACTCATCATGGACGTCAGCGACCTCTGGGAGGACGCGGGGTTCAACGATACAATGGCCTCGAGCAAAGCCGCGTTCACCGCAGATGGCAAGCAATGGGGTGTACCGTGGGGGTACTACCAGTGGGGCATGTTCTATCGCCAGGACATCTTTGATCAGTACGGACTCGAGGTCCCGGAAACGTGGGACGAGTTTCTAGAGGTGGGTGACACGCTCATCGCGAACGGGATCACGCCGGTCACGATCGGTACCAAGTACCTCTGGACCGCGGCCGGTTGGTTTGATTACCTCAACCTCCGGATAAACGGGTACGACTACCACATCGCTCTCACCAACGGCGAGGCGAGTTATCTCGACCCCGAGCTCGACGAAGTGTTTGAGGTATGGGCCGACCTTCTCGACCGCGGATTCTTCCTCGAGAACCACGCTACGTACTCGTGGCAGGAGGCACAGGCACCGTTCATCAACGGGACCGCCGCGATGTACCTGATCGGAAACTTCATCACCCCGGATCTCGAGAGTGCCGGTGTGCTTGAGGATACCGGATTCTTCCAGTTTCCCGTGATCGATCCCGATGTAGGGATGTACGAGGATGCACCAACCGAAGCGTACCTGATCCCCGCCGGTGCAGAGAACGTGGAAGAAGCAAAGCTCTTCCTCGAGTTTGTCTCGCGTGCGGACGTGCTCGCCGACTTTGCCTACGAGGTAGGGAATATCCCACCCAACAAGGAAAGTCGCGCACCGGAGGACCGGTTTACCCTCGCCGGGTTTAATATGCTCAACTCCGCAGACGGTCTCGCACAGTTCTACGATCGTGATACCAATCCGGAGATGGCCTCTACGGGCATGGAAGGATTCCAGGAGTTCATGGTGAACCCCGATCGGATCGACGCGATCCGCGCGCGCCTCGATGAGGAACGCAAGGCGATCTTCCAGTAATCCGCGTTCAGCCCCGGAAGCGTGCTTTCGGGGCTGGTCCGGGACGGCGTGCATACCCCGTCCCGGACCGTCGTTCCTTTCCGTATCGTTCTTCCAAGGAGAGTAGTCTCGTGAAAAAAAG
>JAQIBO010000527.1 GCA_027859055.1 Spirochaeta sp. | reverse complement strand
GTCTCCTGGAGGCGCGAGTTGAGTTCCCGCACGACAAGTTCACCGACCTGGCCGGTTCCACGAATAAAGCGAAACAGGATCACATCTTCCCAGCGAGCGGTTTCCACTTCGGTAAGGATGTCGGCGTACTCGTTCTTCTGCACCTGTACATCCAGTACTTTGACCTTTGCATTTTTATAAAACGTCATCACCATCCGGCGGCAAAGCGACACGAATTCGCTCGAGGGTGAGATGAGATATGTCTGCAGGTGTTGATTGCTGTGAAGCTCTTTGTTGCGGGAGATCTGTTGCACCACATCTTTGTACCCGGGATTGACGCGGTGGATCTCCGCCAGCTGGTTGAGTGCTTTGCCGATATCCTGTTGTTTCATGTACGCATCGGCGAGGCGATAGCGCAGTTCGAGTTCCACGTCCTGTTTGATCTGCTCGTGGCGAAGCCCCAATTCGAAGTCCATCGTCGCTTTTTCAAGTTCGCGTTTGGACATTCGGATCGTTCCGGCGAAGAGTGCCGAGTGCGGTCCCATGACCGGGTCCGGGCGCAGGTGGCTGAATATCATGAGGGCCTGTTCGTTTTGTCCCAGCTCCTGGTAGCTCTGGGCAAGGAAGAACAGTGACTCTTTGTCGTCCGGGGCAAGGTCGACAACCTGGCGGAGGTATCGAACCGCCTCCTTGTAGCGTTGCAGTTTGTAGAGCGCCCGTCCAAGGTACCGGCGCACCGGCACATGATCCGGCTGCGCGTCCTGGGCAATCTTCAGAAGTTGCGCCGCCCGCTCCAGGTTGCCGCGCCGATACTCGAGGTATCCGAGGTTGTAATTGACTTCAAACGACTGTTCGTCGATCGTCCGGGCCATCATGAGCGATTTATACGCTTCTTCGAACTGTTTGAGCTGGAGGGCCGACAAACCGTACCGGGTGGTAACAAGGCACTCATCCACGTCACTGTTGGACGCGGCAAGGTTCATGAGAATTCCGTAGGTTTTCATCGCTTTGTCCCACGTCTTTTCTTCGTAATACAGGTCGGCTATCCGGTTCAGCGCGCGATGGTCCCGTGGATTGGATGCGAGTTGCTTGTTTGCTTCCTTGAGTACCGTGTTCCTGTCTTTGCGTTGGGGCGTCGCGTTCTTTTTCTTTGTGGGCCGGTCCTTGCGAGCAACCATGAGCCAGTACAGGGCGCCAAGCAGGACGATCGCGATAACAAGAATGGCCATGATGAGAGCAAACGGCATTGGCGTATTATCTGAGAGCGTTTCGGCGCTGTCAACGACCCGCCTGGCATGGACGTTGACAAACGGCACAGAAAGAAATAGCGTCAAATGACAGGAGTGAGACTGTGGCGCAGATCGGAATAAAGCTTGCGGACCATTCATTTTACCCGGTTCTGGATGACGATACTCCGCAACGCAAGCGGATGGTGCTGGCCGTCGCGCGTGACGGCCAGAAAAGCGTCCAGGTTGATCTGATCCGGCGCCGCGAGGACGGCGATCAGTCCGTTGGATGTCTCGTCCTTGAAGAGTTGAACGATGCCGCGGGGACGGAACTTGAGTTTGTACTCGGGGTTGACGGCGACGGAAATGTGGAAGCGCGGATCAGTGATCCGTCGGGCGACCAGTATCAAAGCTTTTCCGTTCGTCTCGATCAACTTGATATCGCAGACACCTACTCTCTTCCCGATTCCACTGAAGACACGGCGGACATCGCCGGTGTTGAATCGATCAATGACGAATTTGACGATACGGACCTCGGGCTGCCGGATGTGGATCTCCCGGAAGATCTGGACCTTCCCGATGATGAAGACAATCTCCCTGCATCGTTTTCCGATGATCTCGCGGCGGACCTGGACAGTGGATCGGTTGGCCCTCCCGACTTCGACGGCTTTTCGGACGGCGATGACTTGGAGCGCGACCGGGATGACATTGACGAGGAGTCCGAGGCGGAACCGCGCCGTTTCAACGCGTTGCTTCTGATTGCGATCATACTGTTTTCACTGAGCGTCATCGCGCTTGGAGCATTTGGTATCTTCAACTGGCTCCGGGCCGGCTCTCTGCCGGAACTCCGCGCCGCAGCGGCGATGCCGTACTTAATCACGGCCCTTCTGTAGTCGATAGCGTCTCTATATGAAGAAACTCATGTCCCTGTTTCTTGTACCCGTTTTTCTGGTCGTCGGATGCGACGGTGGCGATCCCGCAGATAGGCGGGGTGCCGCACCGAACGTATCTGGATTCTTCGAGCATCTCGCCCGTGATGATCATCGCTTTCTCGATACACTTCGGGTCACCTCGGAACTCCTCGGCGAGATCGCCGCCCAGGAGCGGTCGTTGCCCTACGCGCTTGGCCGGGCGCTGGAAGCGCGAGGCCGCTGGGCCGGCGCGGAGGCAGCGTACGAGTTCGTTGTCGACGCGGGACTATCCCCGTGGGATGGATTCGCCGCGGCTCGACGTGCGCGACGCGCCGTCGCCATGGGAGATCTGGTTGCGGCGCACGCATGGGCGACGCGCGGACTGGAGGCACAACCGGACAACCGTGATCTTGAGTTTTACCGAAATGAGGCGTTGTATCGTTTGGGAGAATACGGTCAACTGATAGATCTGCTCGAAGATCTGCCTCCCCTGGCGGGGATGGAGACCGGGGAAGAGATTACCGCGAGCAGATTGGACGCCGAACGCGGGCTATGGAACGCAGTTGCCCGGTTTGAAACAGATCCAAATGCTACTGACGAGTTTCTCGACGCATTCGTGAAAGTTCCCGCCGGAGAGATCCACCCCCGCCTCTATCTGTACCTGTTTTATCGAGACGACGGGCTTTCGCGCTTTGCGCCGGAAGAGCGGTTATTGCTGGAAGGGGTGTATCGCACGGCACAACGGGAGTACTCCGAAGCGGCGCGTCTTCTGACGATGATCGAACCCGAAGCGTTTCGCCGATATCTTTCCAACGCCGACGGCGGTGAATTACAGGCTCTCCCCGGTGTCTTTGCTACAATTGACCAACTGGCGGGCACGCGGTACGAGGGTGTTTCCATCTGGTTGGAGCGCGTAACGACTGATGCGATCCCGTTCCTGGAGCAGCGTGTCGCGCTTCTCCGCGCGCGGCGGATCATCTCCGGTGGCGATTCAGGTGGGAGCGGCCCGGGTGACGCGCTGCCGATACTGTATGATCTTGCCGCGGATGATGCGTCGGGTGAAGTTGGATCGGTGATGCGGGCAGCCGCTCGTGATTTGTATCTTGCCACCCGGATCAACCGCGGTGATCCGCTGTTTGACGTCGTGCGCGCGCTGTCGGAACTGGGGGCTTCCCCCGAGGAGTTTGAGCTGGCGGTCGACCGTCTGCTCCCCGCGCGCGTTCGCGACCGCGACTGGGATGGTGTTGCCGCGAGTCTTGGCGCTCTCCCGGCGACGGCGGACGGTGCGGCAGAACATCTTGCATACGTTCTGGCGCTTGCGGGTGTGGAATCCGACAGTGAGGCGCAGCGGGCCGCTCTGGGCGCGGTGCGCTCGCGCTCCGTCCCCGATTTCTTTGGGCTTGCGGCTCGCAGTGCTGTCGGCGAGGTCGGTGAGTTTGTCGATCGAGGGACCGCGCTGGAAACCGGTTGGTACCGACGTGCTCCGTCCCCGGCCGTGGCGTCCCCAGCCGCTCCGGCGATTGAGCCGATTGTGGTGGATCGGATAGACCGTGACGACTGGCGACAGCTTCAGTTACTCCATGCGGATGCACTGATTACCGCCGGCCGGCCTGACGCAGCATTGCCGCTGGCGATGCGCGCTGCCCTGGGGGCCGGGACCGAAACGAACAGTGGCCGCGCCGTGGCCCGCCGCGCGCGGGATGTGGCGCGACGGTTTTCCGCATTCGGCCATTACTCCGCCGGACTGGATGTCGCGCGTCGTGCATACATCCGGGGAGAACTTGAACTGGAGCCCTCGGATGTTCAGCTTCTGTATCCTCCGGCGTTTGAATCGGAGATCGCGGCAGCTGCGGGCATATACGATATTTCGACTGCAATTCTCAACGGACTGGTACGGGAAGAGAGCCATTTTCGTCCCACTGCGGAATCGCATGTTGGCGCCCGCGGTCTGGCCCAGTTGATGCCCGCCACAGCTGATGATATTCTGCGCCGTCTGGGTGACGAAACGGTCGACCTGGATGACCCGAGCGAGAATCTCCGGCTCGGGGCGTTCTATCTTGATTACCTGAACGAACAACTTCCGGGATCGGCAGTCATCCAGATCGCCGCGTACAACGCGGGACTCGGACGGGGCCGTCGCTGGATCGCCGAGTTTGGTGATCTGACGCCGTTGCTGCAGATTGAGGCGCTCCCATTCGTTGAAACGCGCTGGTACCTCCGCCGGGTCACCGTTTCGGCAGCGATCTACCAGTGGCTGCGCGATGGATCATCTCTGGAGGATGCATTCCGTTCAATTATTGAAGGAGGCGGCGAGTGAGTCTGATTCAGGCTATTCTTTTAGGGGCGCTCCAGGGGGCAACGGAATTTCTGCCCGTATCCAGCAGTGGACATCTGGTTATTACCAAGGAGCTGTTCGGAGCGGCGAACGTGCCGGTCCTGTTTGACGTCCTGCTTCACGTAGCCACTCTTGTCGCGGTTGTGATCGTGTTGCGCGGGCAGGTTGGCGCATTTCTTGGCGCCCTCGGGCGTTTGGTCAGCCGAACCACCGAAGAGCGGGACAGACCGTATTTGCGCCTGATTCCAATCATCGTTGTTACTACGGTGATAACCGGCGTAATCGGTATCGGGTTGGATTCCGTTTTCGACATTCGCAATCCGACGATCGCATCGGCGCTTTTCCTTGTCACGGCGGTCCTGCTGATTCTTACCCGCTGGGCCCGGGGAAACCGTCGGCTTGCCGCTATCGGATGGACCGACGCGGCAGTTCTCGGTGTTGCCCAGGGGTTCGGAGTGCTTCCGGGGATTTCCCGATCGGGAATAACGATTTCGGCAGCGTTGTACGCGGGGATGGACCGAAAAACAGCCGGGGAATACTCGTTTCTGTTGTCCATTCCGGCAATTCTCGGGGCGCTGGTGCTGACTCTGCGTGATTTTGAGTCGCTCGGAACGCAGGTGGCGCTTGGGGCAATTATCGCCGGATGCGTCACCGCTGCAATAGTCGGGTATGTCGCATTACGGGTGCTCCTGCGCCTCGTTCGCGCCGGGCGGCTCTACCTGTTCGCTCTTTACCTTATTCCCCTGGGAATCTGGGGTCTGACCTACTTTTAAAGACCAGCTTATTTCGGTACCGCTTGCGTCCGATACTGTGGTACAGGGAGGGTATCTGTGTCAGAGCGAATGGGACAAACCGAAGAAACTCGACGCCGTCAGGAGGTGCTGACCGCGACTGTACTTGTCGTCGCCGGGCTGGCGATGGCGGTATCGATCGGGATCGCAACACTTGATCCTACCGGTTTCTTCGGCCTGCTGATCGCCGTACCAGGGCAGTTCTTTTTCTCGATGCTGCACGTTATGGCGTGGTGGGTTCCGTTGTACTTTTTTGTCCTCGCTGCGCTCGCCGCACGAACGGCGCCGGTGACGTGGGCGAGTATCGCGCTGATTAACGTTGTTCATATCCCGGTTCTGACGATTGCAGTTATCCTGCGTCTGCTGACGATTGAATCCGGCTCGACGGCACCGCTGCTCACCCTCCTGATAGACGCGTTCACCCTCCGCGGGGCGATGCTGGTACTCAGCCTGTTGCTGGCGATTGAATCGCTGATTCTCCTCCAGATCTGGCGGCTTCTCGACCGTCGCGCTGTCGGTGCCGATGAAGACGACCGGAAACCACCTGCGTTGCGGTTGCTCCCGCCTGTGGCAACCCGGGAGACGCGGACGGGGACGGAGGCGCCAACTGCGGGAACGAATCCGGTGGGGACGGAGGCGCCCGGATCGGCGGCGCCCAAACCGGCGGTTTGGCCAGGTGAGCCGGACGAAGCCGAGCCGACGGATACCGACGAGGACGGTGTTGCTGAAGACGCCGTTTCCAACCGGACTATTCGCGATGAGACCAGGCCGGCCGGGGTTGGTGCGAACAATGTGCGCACTACTCTGGCGGCACTTCGGGCACGTATGGAAGAAGGATTGGAAACGGAGCCGGAACCGATGCAAAAGCCGGATGCGCCCTTGCCGCTCATTTTTGGCCGACATCGTGCTGCTGATGATTCTTTCTCGTACGTCGATGACGAACCGGCCGTCGACGCATTTTTTGACGACGACGATGACGACTTCGAAGACGATGAGTTCGAAGACGGAGATCTTGAGGACGACGAGCTCGCCGAAGTGGGGACGGAGGCGTTTGTAGACGACCCTGAGGACGACGAAGCGGAAGCTGAAGGTATACTACCCGGGGACGCGTCTGGGGACGGAGGCGTGCCGGGCCACCGCCCGACCGGGGACAACCGCCCGACCGGGGACAGACCCCGGCCCGGCCGTCCTCGCGGCGTAAAAAAGTACTCTGTCCCGGTGGACGGCATCCTGCAGCAACCCTCAGACGGTCGTTATTGGGAGATCGACGACGGTACCCGCGACGCCGGAGAGGTTCTGCGTGTCACCCTGGAAGAGTTCGGGATCAAGGCGGAGGTCACCGGGATCCGGAAAGGTCCGGTTATCACGATGTTCGAAATCCTCCCTGCGCCGGGGGTGAAGCTGGCCAAAATCACCAACCTCGCCGACAACATCGCCCTGCGCCTCGCCGCCTCAAGTGTTCGGATCGTGGCGCCGATTCCCGGCAAGCACGCGGTCGGTATTGAGATCCCGAATCGTGAACGCAATATCGTGTCCTTTGCGGAGTTACTGCGGGACGATGAGTTTTTTGGAGAACGTTCCGATATTCCGATCGCCCTGGGCAAGGATATCGCCGGGGAGGCGCAGATCGTCGATCTGACCAAAACGCCGCACATGCTGATCGCCGGAGCAACCGGAAGCGGCAAATCGGTGTGCGTCAACTCGATCATCTGTTCGATTCTCTACCGCCGCAACCCGTCGGAGGTCAAGCTGATTCTGATCGATCCAAAGATCGTCGAGTTGAAGTTCTACAACGATATCCCGCACCTCCTCACGCCGGTCATTACCGATCCGAAACGGGCGTTTCAGGCGTTGCAGTACCTGATCTACGAGATGGAGCGGCGTTACAGTCTGTTGGATTCGATGGGTGCCCGAGACATCAGCGGCTACAACGGACGAATCAAGCGCAAGAACCTGGCAACGGAGCCGCTACCGTATATCGTGGTGTTGATCGACGAGTTTGCCGATCTGATGGCCACCAGCGGCAAGGAGCTGGAAAGTACCGTTGCGCGACTTGCCGCCATGAGTCGTGCGGTGGGGATTCATCTTGTTCTCGCGACGCAACGACCGTCAACTGACGTTATCACCGGTCTGATCAAGGCCAATATCCCCTCGCGAATCGCATTCATGGTTGCCAGCAAAGTCGACTCACGGATCATTATCGACTCGATGGGAGCCGAAAAGCTGCTTGGGCGCGGAGATATGCTGTTTACCTCTGCGGCAGACCCGTTTCCGGTGCGCATGCAGGGGGCGTTTCTCTCGGAAGAAGAGGTCGAACGCGTCGTTGCCGAGGTCAAAACGTACGGAGAGCCTGACTATATCGACGACGAGATCTTCATCGAGGAAGACGAAGAGGACAGTGAGTCCGACGTTCTCGAGGATCCCCTGATGGAACGGGCGATCGAGGTGGTGACAACGTCAAGGAAAGCCTCCGCGAGTTATTTGCAGCGCCGATTGAAAGTTGGTTACAACCGCGCCGCCCGCATGGTTGAAGAGATGGAGCGTATCGGAATCGTCGGTCCCCAGAACGGCAGCAAGCCGCGGGATGTGATCGGGAGTGGCGGCGGGGTCTGACCGTTACGCCCCGATACGGGCTACCGCAACGGGTTACCCTTCAGTCCAGGATCTCATCGCCGATCTCCAACAGCCATTCGCTATCGGGGTAGATGGCAAACGCTTCGGCAAAATACTGTTCCGCCGCGTCGTTGTCGTCAAGGCTGAAACTCGCCTGAGCGAGCCATCCGAGTATCAGAAAACGGTCGTTGCGGCTTGCCGGCTCCTGCGCAAGGGCGCGCTCCAGCACGAGTCGCGCCTGCTCGGTGTCTCCACCGGCCATCGGCGGGGCGTTCAGGAGAAATCCCGCCACCGTAATCTGTGCCTTTATGCTCCGCGGCGCGCGTTCCAGTGCGTCAAGCGCTGCATCCCGTGCGGTATCGCCGTTTCTGATCATATAAAAAAGCCCCTTTGCCATCATCATCTGGGAATGCAGGTCCGCCTGAACGCGTAATCCCTCGGAAAACGGATCGCCGTCCAGCGCGACTTCGATCTCTTGTAACCCCGCGGTGGCCGCTCGCTCCGCGTTTCGCGAATTGTCAAACTGGTTGTACCGGATCGCCCGGGCCAGATAGGTTCGGGCGATCCAGTAGGCGCGAAGTCCTCGCTCGCCAATGTCGCCAAACGACTGTTCCGCCGCATCAAGAAGGCCGAAAATCTGATCGTCGCTACCCCGTTGTGAATAGATCAGTGTTTCCGCTTCCTCGAGAACCTCGGCACCGCGCTGCGGGAGCGGTATCTCCGGAATGGCGGGTACCGGGGCGGGGAAACTTACCAGCAGGAAGACCGAAAGAACGATGAGGGAAAAGACTGAGTGCGGGATGCGCAACGCGCGGTGATTCATCTCCGGCGGAAGATACTGTTTTTCCCGTATTTTTCCAACACCCTGAAACGTCCGCCCCGGTATTTCAAGCGTCAATTGAGAGTTCGGTGGTACCGGCAACGAGGGCGGAGGCAAGCGCGGCAAACACCTCGGTCTGAGTGCTTTCCACCGTGATTTCTCCGGGAAAGCGAAACGAGCGTCGTCCCACATCATCGAGAAAGTGGGCATCGGAATCGCAGATCAGAGTATGGCCGATAGTATCCATCGGCACGGGGCGTCGGGTGATTTCCAGCGCGCTGAAGCGGATATCCGGGAGGAATCCGAGCTGCGAGTACATGCTGTTTGCGCTCCGGTCGATATGTGCCGGAATAATGAGACCGTTTCGACGAATCGTCTCCGCGGCGATCTCCTCAAGGGACGCCTCAATCGCCGGAACAAGATACCGCTCTTCAAAGTCGAGAATTGTTTCATCCACATCAACCACGACCTGATCTCCGAATTTCTCGGGATCGTGGCGGTAGTCGGGAAGTCGATCGTAGATCCATTCTCCCCAGGAGAGCGCCTCCTCCACGGTGGCGAAGATCGACAGGATGTGGACCTCTTCCATGCTTGTGGTCTCGGTACCGAACAGCGCCATCACTCCTGAGCGGCGGCACGCCTCGGCAAAGGCGGGGCAGTTTCGCGCGCTGTTATGGTCGGTGAGCGCCATCAGCTGAATACCGCGCTCGGCGGCGCGCTCGACGATGCGTACGGGGCTTGCGGACAGATCACCGCACGGGCTCAGACAGGAGTGGTTGTGAATGTCGGCGCGAATGTCGGTCTTTGTCATCGTACGGCGCACGCGGCCCGCGCCCTCAGCTCCTCAGGATTCGTGAACGATGCGGTACACTTTCCCGGAGAGCGTAAACTGGTCCTCTCCGGAGACGAATATACCGATCTCTTCCTCACGGGCCGCCTGGATCATCTCTTCCGGTACAGGGCGGTTGTTACACAGAATAATCGCACCCACGCCCACAAGCGTTGCGACGGCAACGGTGTTCTTGTGAGATTGAATCGTGATCAGTACGTCCCGTTCATCCGCATGGGCCATCACATCGCTCAACAGATCTGAGGTGTAGGCTCCCGTCACGGTGCGGTCGGCAAACGTATCCTGCAGCACCTCAAGACCGAGAGCTTCCGGGAGTTCACGTAGATTCATGGTCTTCCTCCGGGATATGGATCTTTGCCCGGACCGCGGTACCCGGCCGGGGTCCGGTAGTGGTTGATTCAATTTCAAACTCGTCGGTGACGCGCTGCGTATTGGGGAGGCCCATTCCGGCGCCGAACCCGAGGGAGCGTATCCATTCAGTGGCAGTGGAGTATCCCTCAATGAGCGCCTGCTCCACATCCTCAATACCGGGGCCGTTGTCATTTGCCACAATTTCCACGGTCGCAGTGGTCGGATCAAAGGTGACGCGTACGCTGCCGCCCACGGAATGGACAACCTGGTTCATCTCCAGCTCGTAACAGGCAACCGCGACGCGACGCATGAATTTTGGCGGCAGGTTGCGGAGCTTGAGCTGCTTTTTGGTCTCCGTGGAGAGCCTGCCGGCGGTTTCGAAGTCAAATTTCCGGGTGGTATACTCCAGTCGAAAACCGCGCCCGCTTGTTTCCGGCTGGGCGATATGTGATTCGTAGCGCTGAACCTCTTTGTTGATCTCGAGGAGCAACGCGATGATAATGTCCCGGCTGGTGATAATACCGACCAGCTCTTTCCCCGCGTTGAGAACGGGAAATCGGCCGTAGTGGTACTTGTCCAGATAGGAAATTCCGAAACTGAGGGGCATGTCGTCCTCAAGGACGATAACACTGCGGGTCATGTATTCTTGGATTGGCGCGTCGATGTGCCCCTCGTCAAGGGCACGAATGACGTCATCCATGCTGACGATACCGATAAGGCGGTTCCCCTCTACGACGGGAACGCCGGTAATTCCATTTGCCTTCATGATCTGTTGCGCCGCACGCATCGACGCATCTGAGCTCTCCGTGTGGAGCTTTGTGGTCATCACGTCACGAACCTTCAGCCGGTAGATAAGCTCCGTGATAATCGGCGACGCCTGGTCGGTATCTATCGGTATCTGGCTCGGCTGGGTCATCAGGGTGTCGTCTGGTCCTCTTTACACCCGGCAAGGAGCCGACAGATATCGAACGTCGGCAGCGGACTGGTGAGGAGCGGCAGCCCCTGGAGTTCTGCAAGGTTCCGCAGCGCCGGTTGTGGCGATTTCCCGTTACTTAAGAGGATCGCCCGCGCGTCGACGATGTCCGCCGTTCGTACCACTTGCTCGGAGGCGAGAGAGGTCACCAGCAGGAAATCGTCGTGCTCTGTTACCAGGACGTCGCTCATCAGGTCGGACACAACGATATCGTGAAACTCAATTGTCGGGTCGCCCGCTACCACCCATGTCGCAGAGACGCGGCGGGCACACTCTTCCAGCGTCATGAACATTAACCCGCTTGCGGCCGAACGGGAGTTGCGCTGGCGCGTCGCGTCTCTTCCAGCATGTCCGCATTTTTCATGCGCACGAGATAAAACAGATTCTCTATCTCAAGGCCGATGTTGACGTTCTGGACGACACAGCGGACGGGGCAGTTTTCGAAATCGCACTTCGTGCATTTCAGTTCCACGGAGGTGAAATTGAGCACGCCGGGAATACCCGCATCGGTTACCATCTCAAAGACGTCTGTAGCGGCGGTGTCGGGTACTGCGAGGATCGCGACTTTGATATCCCGATGGGAGGCGTACGTTGTGAACTCCTCCATGGGGTAGATCGGAATCCGGTTGTTCGGATCCACCACTTCCGGGTTGGAGTCAAACCCGGCGATAACCTCGATGCCCTCTCGTTCGAACTCCGAGTAGTTCATGAGCGCCTGACCGATCTTTCCGCAGCCGATCACAACTACCTGTTGTTGATCTTCCTTGCCGAGAACGCGTTCGATCTCATCGACAATAACATCGATGTTATAGCCACCACGTTTATTCCCGGGGATACTGATCGTCGAAAAGTCTTTTCGAACAACTGCCGGTGTAACACCGATCGCATCTCCGAGGTTATTTGAAAAGACTTTTACAAAACCCAGGCTTTTAAGCTTGTGAAGTACTCTTAAATACTTCGCCAATCGCAATACAATGCCACGGTTGATTTTAGTTTCCATATATTTGCACCCTGTGTCACATAAACTAACAGAATAATATACGCTCTGCCTACTACATGCAACAAAGTTTTTCGGTAATGTTTTATGTGATAGTTTGAACAATAAAACGGAAATGCTTGCATTTAAATCGGTAAGGCGATACAATACGCAGCATAATCACCACAGATGAACAGGAGGCCGTGCCATGGCAACCCAGGCGGCAAAAAAAACGACCCTACCACGGGAACTCATTGATTTCGTCGACGAGTGGATCGAGAAACCGGGAAACCTGATCATGATTCTGCACAAGATGCAGCAGGTCTTCGGATACATCCCGCGTGCGGAGGCATTGGAGCTTGCGCGCTACATGGATGTCCCTCTCGCCAAGATCTACGGGGTCATCACCTTCTATCATTATTTCAAACTGAAAAAACCGGGCAAGAACAAGATCCAGGTGTGCATGGGAACCGCGTGCTATCTCAAGGGCGGTCAGGATCTGATCGACGAGATCGAAAACCTGATCGGTATCGGTGTGAACCAGACGACCGATGACGACCAGTTTTCCATGGAATCGGTTCGGTGTGTCGGGTGTTGCGGCCTGGCGCCGGTTGTGGTGCTGAATGACGAGGTGTACGGGAAGCTGAAAAAGGCCGGCGTCGCCGAGGTTATCGCAAAACACCGGGAGGCGTGATCTGCACTACACCCTCGCCGAGTATCTGCTCGACCTGGTGCAGAACTCGATAGAGGCGGACGCCGGCACGATCGATCTTCAGATCGATGAGGGTGACGGTGCTGTCCGTGTTGTACTGCAGGATGACGGATGCGGTATGGACGAGGACACCCTCGCCCGTGCGTTGGATCCGTTTTTTACGGACGGGGCAAAACACCCCGGCCGCGCTGTCGGGTTGGGGCTTCCGTTCCTCCGACAGATGGTGGAGTCGATAGACGGCTCCTTCGATATCGCGAGTAATCGCGGTGTGGGAACGCGAATTGAATTTGTACTGCCGACGGAACATATCGATGCGCCGCCGGTGGGAAGCCTGTCCGGTGTATTGCAGCAACTGTTCTGCTTCACCGGAGAGTATGAGTTGAATGTCGTCCGAAACCGTGACGGCGACGGCTATGAATTGCAGCGCAGTGCACTGCGGGACGCTCTTGGAGAGCTTGATACCGCAGGGTCCCAGTCGTTGCTCGCAGAGTACATCAGCTCTCAGGAAGAGAGCCTTGAAGATAACGCAGGGGAGGCCCGGAAATGGCAAAGATGACGTTGGAGGATCTGAGGAAACTCCGTGAAGAAAAGCGGCAGTCACTTGAAATGAGGTCACCGGACAACAAGGACGCCGACATCATCGTCAGTATGGGAACGAGCGGTATCGCCGCCGGTGCCAAAGAGACGTTGAAGACCTTTGTTGAAGAACTCGAACAGCATGGCTTGACGAATGTCGCCGTCCGTCAGGTTGGCGGAATGGGACTGGACCATGCGGAGCCCACGGTGGAAGTTCGCATGCCCGATATGCCCAGAGTGATTTACGGATCCGTAAACCCTGAGGTTGCGCGGGCCATCGTCCGACGTCACGTTATCGGGAAAGAACTGGTCAACGAACACATCTACGATCGACCGGCGGCGGATATTATCGCCGATTCCAGGCAGGGAGAGTGAAATGGCTTACAATCAGTATATTCTGGTCTGTGGCGGGACCGCCTGTATGTCCAGCAAAGCCGATGATATCTACTGCAACATCATCGAAGAGTTAGACAAAGCCGGAATGAAGAACGATGTCCAGGTCGTCAAGACCGGGTGTTTCGGCTTCTGCGAAAAAGGTCCGATCGTCAAAGTGCTTCCCGATGAGGCGTTTTACGTTGAGGTAAAACCGGAAGATGCGGTGGAACTGGTGGCCGAGCACGTCGTCAAGGGACGAACGGTGGGCCGTCTCCTCTACAAAGAGGACGAGAGCAAAGAACACGCCAAAATCGATGAGCTGAGTTTTTACCAGAAACAGGTTCGGATCGTTCTGCGGAACTGCGGGTTTATCAACCCGGAAAATATCGAAGAGTATATCGCCCGTGACGGGTACGCCGCCCTTGAAAAGGTGTTGAGCGAGATGAGCCCCGAGGATGTGATCGCCGAACTCAAAGAGTCGGGATTACGTGGACGCGGCGGCGCCGGGTTTCCGACGTGGCGTAAATGGGATTTTACCCGGGCGGTGGAGTCGGACCAGAAATACGTCGTCTGTAACGCTGACGAAGGTGACCCCGGCGCGTATATGGACCGCAGCGTCCTGGAAGGCGACCCGCACAGCGTCCTCGAGGCGATGGCGATCGCCGGGTATACCACCGGGGCCGACCGCGGTTTTATCTACATCCGCGCGGAGTATCCCCTCGCGATTCGGCGTCTGCAAAAGGCGATCGAAGACGCGACGGAGATGGGGCTTCTGGGAGACGGTATTCTCGGAACGGACTTCTCCTTCAACATTGAGATACGCCTCGGTGCCGGCGCCTTTGTCTGTGGTGAGGAGACTGCGCTGCTTGCCTCTATCGAAGGGGAGCGGGGAATGCCGCGGCCACGACCGCCCTTTCCGGCGGTGAAAGGGCTCTGGGATCAGCCGACGGTGATCAACAACGTTGAAACGTGGGCCAACATTCCGGTCATTATCACCCGCGGTGGCGCGTGGTTTTCCAAGATTGGAACCGGCGACAGCAAGGGGACCAAAGTGTTCGCCCTCACCGGTAAGATCAAGAACTCCGGCCTGGTGGAAGTGCCGATGGGTACGCCGCTGCGGGACATCGTCTATAACATCGGCGGTGGTATTCCCGACGGCAAGAAGTTCAAAGCGGTTCAGACCGGCGGCCCCTCCGGCGGTGTGATTACCGCGGACCATATCGACGTGCCGATCGACTTCCAGCACCTGCAGGAGCTTGGTTCCATCATGGGCTCCGGCGGAATGATTGTCATGGACGAGGACGACTGTATGGTCGACGTCGCCAAATTCTACCTTGATTTCACCGTTGAAGAGTCCTGCGGAAAATGCGCACCGTGTCGCGTTGGCGGCCGGAAGCTCTACAACATCCTGGACAAGATTTCGAACGGCCAGGGCAAGCCGGAACACCTCGATCAGATTGAAGAAATCGGGGTGGCGATGAAACGCGCGTCCCTGTGCGGACTCGGGCAGACCGCTCCCAATCCGGCGCTCTCGATGATCACCTACTTCCGTGAGGAGATTGAGGAGCACATTAACGAGAAGCGCTGCCCCTCGGGAGTCCGTAAAGACCTGGTTCAGTACTTCATCCTGCCGGACAAGTGTATCGGCTGTACCCTGTGCGCACGGCGCTGTCCGGTCAACGTGATCAGCGGGGAGCGTAAACAGGTTCACGAGATTAACCAGGACGGCTGCATCAAGTGTGGCGAATGTTTTGAAGCGTGTAAGTTCGGCGCAGTGATTCGCCGCTGAGTGAGGAGACGAGAGCGATGAAAGATATGACGTGTTATGTAAACGGCATCGAGGTGACGGTCCCGGAGGGAACCAGCATCTTCAACGCTGCCAAAGAGGCAAATACCAAAATCCCGGCGCTGTGCTACCACCCGGACCTTCCGGCGTGGGCGGCGTGCGGTATCTGTGTGGTGAAACTCGAAAACTCACCCAAAATGGTGCGGGCGTGCGCCGCCGAAGTGACGGAGGGGATGAAAATCATCACCCACGATTCTGAGCTTCACCAGGTGCGCAAGACGGTGATCGAACTGATCCTGTCGACGCACCCCAACAGCTGCCTTACCTGTCCGCGCAACCAGAACTGCGAGCTCCAGCAGCTTGCGGCGGAGTTTGGCATCCGGGAAATCCCGTATGAGATGAACATCCCGGAGATCGAAAAGGATACGTCCACCCCGTCGATTGTGCTGGACCCGGAGAAATGTGTGAAATGCGGGCGCTGCGTGAACGTCTGCCAGCACGTACAGAACGTGTGGGCGCTGGAGTTCATCGGTCGCGGTGACGAGACGCAGATGAAGCCCGCCGGAGATATCGCGCTCAACGAAACCCCCTGTATCAAGTGTGGTCAATGTTCGGCTCACTGCCCTGTGGGGGCGATCTACGAGAAAGACGATACCCGTGAGGTGATCCGCACTCTCCGTAACGGCAAGCAGACCAGCGTTGTGCAGGTGGCCCCGGCGGTTCGTGTGGCCCTGGGAGAGGCGTTTGGTTTTGAGCCGGGTGAGATTTCCACCGGAAAACTCTACGCGGCGTTGCGGCGCCTTGGTTTTGATGTGGTTTTTGATACCAACTTTGCCGCGGACCTGACGATCATGGAAGAGGCCAGCGAGTTTGTGAAGCGCTTTGTGAAGGGCGAGGGCAAAATCCCCATGATTACTACCTGCTGTCCGAGTTGGGTGGATTACATGGAGAAATACTATCCCGAGACGATACCCAACTTCTCCACCGCCAAGAGTCCCCAGATGATGATGGGAGCCATGGTGAAGAGCTACTACGCGGAACAGATCGACAAGACGCCGGAAGAGATCTTCCACGTGTCGATCATGCCCTGTACGTCCAAGAAATACGAAATCACCCGGGACGAGCACATGTACTCCACAGGCCAGAAAGACGTGGACGTGGTGATTACCACCCGTGAACTGGCGCGGATGATCAAGAGTGCCGGAATCGACTTTGCCCAGCTTGAAGATGAAGAAGCGGACCCGGCCCTGGGGATCTACTCCGGAGCGGGCACGATCTTCGGCGTCACCGGCGGTGTGATGGAAGCGGCCGTGCGCAGCGCCTACAACTTTGTTACCGGCAAGAACATGGACCGGGTTGAGTTTGAACCGGTCCGTGGTCTGGACGGTGTCAAGGAAGCGGTGGTTGATATCGAGGGCACCGAGGTCCGGGTGGCCGTGGCGCACCAGATGGGGAACGCTGCGGAGGTGATGAACCGGATCAAAGCCGCCGAGGAGGCGGGAGAGGAACCCCCCTGGCACTTCATTGAGATCATGGCGTGTCGCGGTGGATGTATCGGCGGCGGTGGGCAGCCTTATGGCGCCACCGATGAAGTACGCGCCAAGCGGATCGCCGGGCTTTACAGTGATGATCAGAAATCGGTGGCTCGCTGTAGCCACGACAACCCGCAGATCAAGGCGATCTACGAAAAATTCCTGGGTGAGCCGCTGGGCGAGAAATCGCACCAGTACCTGCACACCCACTATACGGAACGGAAACTGTACCAGCGCTGACGCGCGGCCTCGCGCCGATGAGCTGTTCAGGTCGATCTCCCGTTGCCACCGGGGTATCGACACAATACGTATCCTCCTTATGTACGTACCCGGCCGATCTGATCGGCCGGGCTTTTTATTCCGCGTTCTCCGCGGTAGGATAGCATGACAGGATGGCCGATGTATGATTTGTCTTGCACTGACCGGTAGTACCCGCGCGCACTGGAGCGAAATGATCGCTCGAAATCGTCGCTGGGTGGATCTCGTTGAACTTCGGATCGATATGCTCAAACCGGCGGAACGCGGTGTTGATGACCTCGCGGAATGGTGGGCGGAGGAGCAACGCCACGGAAAGTTGCCGGGGATTATTACCGTCCGGCGGAACAGTGAGCTGGGGTTGTGGGAAGGCGACGAGGCACAACGGCTTCATCTGATGACCCGGCTGGTAAGCGCTGTTCGTCCCGATTACATCGATATCGAACTTGATCGGAGCGGGTTGGCCGACTGGGATCGTCTTGCGGCGACGGTGCTGCATGACGGCGGGCTCGTTATCCGGTCCCATCACGAAGTTCGCACTACTCCGAACGATCTGGCGTCCCTGATGGCACGTCTCGCTGCGGAATCTCAGGAGATCCCCAAACTTGCGGTGATGCCCCAGTCTGTACGCGACACGGTGCGTTTTGTTGCGGCGGCACGGGAGTTTCGGCGCATGATGCCCGGACGACACGGAATCTGGGTGGCGATGGGTGAGTTTGGCCTGCCCACGCGGGTGTGGCCGGCGCGCACGGGAAGCCTTCTGACGTTTGCATCGGATCCGTCCGGTCCGGTCGCCGCTCCGGGCCACATGAGTCCCGAGATGTTGCGCACCGTTTATCGCGTCGGCGAGGCGGAGGGGAACTGGCCGGCGTTCGCGGTGATCGGCAGCCCTATCGTTCACTCCCAGTCACCAACCTACCATAACGGGCGGTTTCGCGAACGCGGGATGGCGGCGATCTATTTGCCGATTCGGATGGACTCGTTTGAAGCGTTTCCCGAGGTTGCTGCCACGTTTGGTCTTCAGGGTGTATCGGTAACGGTGCCGCACAAAGCCGCCGCCGCAGCGTTCGGTACCGGCGGGGACGGAGGCGGGCCAGGGGACGCAGCCACCTCGGAAGTGCGTGCCGCCGGTGCTGCCAACACGCTGTGGCGGGACGACGACGGGTGGCACGCTGACAACACCGATATCGCCGCGTTTCGCGACGCCATGGAAGAGGGGTACGGCGCGCCACTGGACCGAGTCCGGGTTCTCGTGATCGGCGCGGGCGGGGCCGCCCGCGGAGTGGTCGCTGCGCTGGCGGGGACCACCGCGGAGATCACAATTGTAAATCGCACCGTCGCCCACGCTACCGCAATCGCCGTGGAGTTTGAGCTTTCCGCGGAGGCGGCGCAGCCGCTGGCGGCGCTCGCGCAGCACGCTTCCGGTGCGTTCGATATCGTGGTACAGACGACCTCGGTGGGGATGGAACACGGCACCTCCGGTGACCCGTCCGCAGGGTACACCTTTGCGGGGACGGAGTTTCTCTTTGACGTCATATATACCCCTGAGGAGACGGAGTTTCTGCGTCGCGGACGGGAAGCGGGGTGCCGAACCAATAACGGTGCCGGGATGTTCGAGCGCCAGGCGGACCTTCAGTTCCAGCGCTTTTCGCGGCTACTGGAATAATCGCGCGGCGCTGGCGTTGGCGGTGCCGGTCGCGCACTCCTCCGCCCAGCCGCTGGCATAGCCACCGGCGCTGCAGCTGCCAGAGGCGGTTCGCTCTGCTTCCTCAGTGTCCCTTGCGATTCCGGCTGATCAACGTTCCACTGAGGCGGCGCAGCAAAGAAATACGACGAATCCGGATCTTGATCGCCCGTTCCTCCGGCTGTTGAACCGCGCGAAGCATAAGATCGCTGCCGCTTTCCACCACTTCCCGCGGCCGAACCAGGACGCGTTGCGGCGCACCGGTACCGGAACGCATAATGACTTCCAGCATGTCCCCCCCGCTGATCGCCTGCTCGATCATGCGAATCTTCCCGAGATAGTCCAGTCCGCGGACCTCGATTCCGAATTGGGGGACGATCTCACCCCGTATCTGTTCCGGAAAGAGAATCAACCCGCGGTCGATTCGCAGGGCGATTTCCTGGCGCGCGTCCTCAGAGAGCGTTTGGCGTTCCAGCCGTTTGTTCAGTTCTTCCCGCGCCTGCGCGGCGGTGGTGTCCGCGGCTCCGATCGGTTCAACGGTCTCCGAAAGGACAACCGACGGGGCCGGGCGCAGGGCGGGTTGCTGGTATCGCAGCAGGTACCGATCGTATTCGGGGACGTCCACATCTACCGGCACGGCGGACTCCACCGTGGGAGTGGCACCAATATCCATGCGATTCAGAAGCTTTTCCACCGCCCGATCCTCTTCAGCGGGAAGCAGAAATACGCCCGGTGCCAGTTCTTCCCGCAATAATCGGGTGAATTCCTCGCTGTTTCTCAGGATC
>JAQIBO010000515.1 GCA_027859055.1 Spirochaeta sp. | reverse complement strand
CGGCATTATCCGGATCAGGTCTGCGGGTTTGATCTCAGCCTTTCGTAACGAAAAGCACCCCGATATGTTGCGGTAAATCTACAAAGTCCCGAACTGATCGTCAAGACCCGGGAATTTTCTTGACTGTTTCACTAATATTAATGAGTTTATTTCTATGAAGACTTCAGTACGTCACAATACCGGAAAGCTGTACGTTGCAATCGTCGTCGCAACGCTTGTTGTTCTTTTCACCGCACCGGCGCTGCATGCTCAGGAAGAACACATGATGCCGGCGTCGCCAAACGTCACCTACACCAGCGGTGACGGCGTTGAAACCGGCGGTTATCTGGCAACCCCGCCGCGGTCGGGTCCGCATCCGGCGGTGCTGATGATTCACGAGTGGTGGGGCCTCAACGTTGACGTAACCCGTCTGGCTGACGCGCTTGCGGCGGAAGGCTACGTCGTCCTCGCACCGGACGCGTTCCGCGGCAGTCTGGCGCAAACACCGCAGGAGGCGATGGCGCAGCTCCGTTCCACCCCGCAGGAGCAGATCGCGATGGACCTGGACGCAGCGATCGACTTTCTCAAATCTCATCAGGCGGTGGACGCCGACAGGGTGGCAACGTTGGGATTCTGTTTCGGCGGTACCCAGTCGATGCACTTGGGAACGCGAACACCGGGGCTTGCCGCCGTTGTCACCCTTTACGGCAGTGGTCCGATCCAGGACGCTGACGCCTTGGGCATGATTCCCGACAATGAACCGGTTCTCGGAATCTTTGGTGAGGAAGACGGCAGCATTCCGATCTCCGAGGTCAACGGATTCGAAAGCGCCCTCAACGCCCGGAACGTGGATAACACGATCAGCGTGTATCCCGGCGTCGGACACGCGTTTGTGAAAAGCACCACCTACAACCAGGGCGGCGCACCGGAAGCTGCGTGGAACGAGCTGGTCGCGTTTTTCAACGATACGCTGCAGTAAGGCCCCCGGACACTTACCCCTTCAGGGATCCCGAGGTGACGCCCTTGATGATAAACCGCTGCAGCACCAGGAAGAACACCACGATAGGCAACACACCCATCGTGAGCGTCGCCAGCGCGTAGTCCCAGCGGTCGGTGTACTGACCAAAGAAACTGAAAATCGCCAGCGGGATCGTCTTCAGCCGCTCTTCAAACAACACCAGCAACGGCAGGAGAAAGTCGTTCCAGATCCAGAACGTCTGCAGAATCGTTACCGTCGCCAGCATCGAGCTCAACAGGGGTAACACGATGTACCAGAACGTGGTGATCGTTCCCGCGCCATCAAGAAATGCCGACTCTTCCACCTCCACCGGGACCGTCTTGGCAAAACCGTGGAGCAGAAAAACGGTGAACGGCATCCCGAAACCCAGGTAGATCACAACCAGGCCAAGGCGGCTGTTGAGCAGGTTCAGCGTGCTGGTCACCTTCATCATCGGAATCATCACCGACTGAAACGGCACCACCATCGCCACCACAAACACGCCGAAGATGATCTTGCTCAGGCGGTGCGGGCGCCGCACCATCCGCCACGCCGCCATCGCCCCCAGAAGGACCATGAACACCAGACTGAACGTGGTGATCACCACCGAGTTGAAAAACGCCACGACAAAGTTGGTCGTCCGAAAGGCGATCTGGTAGTTCTCAAGCACCAGCCCTTCCGGAAACGCCGCGGCGTTCCGCAGGATTTCGCCATAGGTTTTCACGGAGTTCGCCAGCACAAAGTAAAACGGCGCCAGAAACACGAGCGCCAGCAACCCGGTCAGTACCGAGAGCAGCAGCAGACGCGGGGACAACGGTTTCCGGTTCATGTGATCCGGGCTAAACACGGTACTCATGCTTCAATCTCCAGCCGTTTGGTAAACGACACCTGGGCAAGGGTGAACGCCCCCACCACAATAAAGAACAGAATCGCCTTTGCCGCCCCCAGTCCGTAGTTGTTGAACTGGAACGCCTCGTAGTAGATGTTGAGGGCGAACGCCTCGGTTGAGTTGAACGGCCCGCCCTTTGTCAGAGAAAAGATCACGTCAAAGATCTTGGTTGCCCAGGAGAGCATCAGAAACAGACAGATCGTAATCGCCGGGGTTATGAGGGGCAGGACGATATTCACAAACATCTGCCACTGACTCGCTCCGTCAATCCGGGCGGACTCCAGGAGATGATCGTCAATACTGATAATCGCGGCGATGTACACCACCATGAGATACCCCGTGGTCTTCCACGTAAAGACGATCACCGTCGCCCAGAAGCCGGTAAACGGGTCGCCCAGCCAGGGAAGCTGAAAAAACTCCAGCGGTATCAGCTCCCCGATCGCCGGCATACCACTACTGAAGATGAACCGCCAGATAAACCCGAGGATAATCCCGCCGATTACGTTCGGCAGAAAGAAGATCGCCCGATAGGTGTTGGCCAGTTTCATCGGTTGCGTCACAATCATCGCCAGCGCAAGCCCCACCACGTTGGAGAGAATCACGCTGGTGAGGGTAAATCGCACGGTAAACCACGCCGAGGTTCCCGCCCGGGGGTCCTCGGAAAAGATCGTCCGGAAGTTCTCCAGACCAACCCACACCGCCTTCTGACTTACCCCGTTCCACTCGGTAAACGCGTAGTAAATACCGAGAAAAAACGAGACACCGACAATGACAACAAAGAAGATCGTCCCGGGACCGATGAAGATAAGATCATCCACCAGCTCCCGCTTTCGGTCTTTCACCATAACCAAATCGCTCCTTTTTCAAACACGCCGGTCCGCACACGTCACCGCGCGCGGACCGGCTCACACCTAATCAGTTGGCCAGACGTTGCCACTGGGCGTCAAACTCCGCCAGCGCCTCGTCCCAACTCTGCTGTCCACCGATGTACGCCTGGATGTTGTTGGAAAACTCCTGAGGCATACCGTCGGGGAATTGACCGAACATCCACGGCACTGTGCGGTCTTCCGCCGCCGCGGTCAGCAGATCGGCGCTCACGCCGCCAAGGCCGGTGCCCTGAATGTCGCTGTACGCGGGAATAAAGCCGAACTCTTCCACCAGGAAGCGCTTGCCCGTATCGGAACTTACCAGCCAGTTCAGAAACTCCCGCGCAACCTGCTGGTCCCGTTCCGGTGCTTCGTTGTTCACGACGAAGTAGAACGGTACACCAATCGGAATCCGGTTGGCCTGTTCCGGATCATTGGTCAGCGGCAGCGGCAACACACCAAAGTCCATATCCGGGTCACCGGCGATAATGTCCAGCTCTTTCCAGTTTCCCTGCTGCATCATCGCCACGTCGCGGTTGACGAAGTACTGCACCTGCATGCGGTTGTCGGTGGTCAGCGGGTTGCGCTCACCGTACTCAACGTTCAGGTCGATCAGCCGTTTCAGATCGGCAAACAGCGGATTACCCGCCATCGTTTCCGTTCCGTCGTTCAGGCCGTCTAGAAACGCCTGGGGATCCTCCTGCATCGCAAACGCAACGTTCACCAGGTGCAGTCCCATCACCCACCACTCGCCGTAGCCGGTGGCAAACGCGGTATATCCGGCGTCGTCCAGCGCCTCCGCGGTCTCCTCAAGCTCGTTAAACGTGGTGGGAAGGGTTACAATACCAGCATCCTCAAACATATTCTTGTTGTAGATATACCCATAGCCTTCCAGGTTTACCGGCATACCCATCACCTTGCCGTCCATCATCAGTCCCCGGCGGGCAAACGGTACCGCCCGGTCGACCCACGGCTCGTCACTCAGGTCGCTTAAAAAATCCTCAAAGACAACCGCCTGCCCGGGACCCTCAACGATAAAAATATCGGGAGCCGCATCGGCGGCAAACTTGTTTTTCAGGATCGTCATCCACTGGGCGCCACCGCCGCGAATCTCATTGTTGAACACCACGTCGGGATTCTCTTCCGCGTAGATATCGGTCAGCGCGTTCCACTGGTTAATCAGATTCACCTTGAAGTGGAATATGTGCAGCTCCGTCAGGTCGTTGTCACCTGCGGCGGCACCTTCCTGCTGTCCACCGGCAAAACTGAACGCCGCGATCGTCGCGATCAACACCAACGCCAATACTCGTTTTTTCATCTCTTCCTCCTATGGAAAAATCGGTCTTCCTCGATCAACCCGCGAAATCCCCGGGTCGTCAATTCCTTCGTCAGCAGTGCGCGTTTCCGCACCTCCGTGCGTGTGCAACGCGCAGCGCCTCTGCCTGCACTGTCACCTCTCTGCCCGCTCACACCTCCTTTTCGCCGCCCTCGGACGGCACAGAATGAACCCAGATCGGAGACGACCACGCCGCCTGTCCGTTCTGCTGAATAACGCGAACGTAGTACACATCCTCCGGCCGATCAGGACCATGCGGATCATCGAACTGCCGTTCCGCGGTGTACTCGTGCTCCTGCGCCAGGCGGTGAAACCGGATCGCCGGGGAGACAAACCCGTGCGTGTAAAAGGTCCGGGAGTGGTGCAACAGCTCCGCCAGGGTCGCGGTGTACACCGTCCCGTTGGCGCTCACCTCAATCGCGTCGTCCGGTGCGCCGGAGACCTCCAGGCACATCGCCTGGGTCTGCCGGCTGGTTACCGTGGCGTTACCGGCGGTGCGCGTGGTGAGGTGCACCGTGTCGCCCTCGCGCTTCCACGCGGAGAACGCGTACGGCCCGGCGGTAGTGTCCAGGGGGTCCACCACGTCCTGTCCACGCAGGCGCGGTTCAACGCCCAGCACCGCTGCGCCCCGCGGGGTGATCGTCACGTCCCAGTCCACGGCCTCACCCTTCTGGCCCCACCCCATCTCAATCACCGCCTTGCCGCGGATCATCCCCGGGGGCAGCGTTGCCGCGGCGGAGGTACTCTCCGCCACCGCTGCGGCGTGGTCGTAGCGACTCATCAACACGCCGTTTTTCACCACCTCAATGCGGTCGATCGCCCCGCCCGCTACGGTCCGGACGTGGATGCTGCGGCGGGGCGCGGCGGAGGAGACAACGCTTCCCATGGGAAACCCGTTGAGGGAAAACGCCAGCTCTATCCGGTCGCCGCTGACCGCATAGGTCCGCCGCGCCAGAATCGCCTCCCAGATCGCCTCACGGGTGAGTTCCGGCGCCCAGACGGCGGTCCTGCCGTAGCCAAAGCTCCCGGGATGTGCCGAATGGTGGTCGGTGGAGCCCAGCACCCCAAAGTGAAGGCCGTGATTCAGGCCGCCGGCCATCGTGTTTTCCCCGTCCAGGGGACCCATCGTGTGCAGGTAGGGAAACGTCCCGTCGTCGGATTCGGCCAGGCCGTGCATTGAGATGATCTCCACTACCGGCGTGGCCGCGTCGGTCACGCTGGCCCAGTTCACACCGCGGTACCCCACGGCGTAGCCGATGTGGTGGGGCAGCAGCAGCACCCGGTCGCGCCGGGCGTCGGTGGCGGCAAGCAGCGCGTCAAACGCCGCGGGTGATTCCGGCGGCTCCAGCGTCGCCGGCGCGTCCGGGGAGATCACCGCCCGGTCACCGTGGCGAAAGGAGTGAATCTCGTAGGAAAAAAACGTCTCGAACGTGCCGGGTACGCGCGCATTCTCGGTAACCTGCAGGTAGTGGTCCCACGCCGCCTTCAAACGGGCAAATCCGTCGCGGTGGTAGGCAACCACCGCCTCCGGCATCGGCTGGTCCAGAATGTCCGGCCAGGCGCCGTGGCCGGTCACGCTGGCAAAATCCAGCTGCAGCGCGGCGTTTTTATAGGCGTCCTCCACCGGACCGTGGCCGTAGCTGATGCCGCAGTGGTTGTGCAGGTCGCCGTAATATACGCGGCGATCACCAAAGAATGAGCTTGCGTCGCTCATGGGCGTGTCTCCTTTCTCTCCGCAATCATCACGTCCGCCGTGGTGGACGAGTACGCGTCCCGGGGCGCCACCGCCGCTCCCGCCGGCGCGGGCACCGCCCCGGCCAACAGGGGATCATCGGTCGCGACCATCCAGCGATCCAGGACGCTTCGCAGTCGGTCCACCGGCGGTTGTAAGCCGGGGAGGACCTCATCGCCAGTCACTCCCGGTTCAGCCAGTACGTTGGTATTCTGCAACGGGTCAAACCACAGGTCGTACAGTCCCTCCCGCGGCGGTACCATCAACGGGGAAAGCGGCGCTCCCCGTCCTCCCGACAGCACCAGATCCTTTACCGGCGAGTCGCTGATATTTGGCGCCACAACGCGGGCATCACCGTGGTGGCGTACCAGATGGTAGCGCCCGTCAAACACGGAGCGCGCCGGATCGTAGGCGACGTGGTAGTTCATCTCGGCGGCGGCGTAGCGTCTGACCGGTTGCTCAGGGTTATCCCACAGGGACAGCAGTGAGCGGCCTGGAGCGACGCCGTCTACCGCGGCGCCGTCTACCGCGTCGCCGTCTATGTTACCGGTATCATTCCGGGCCGCAGGGAGTTCCAGCTCTTCGCGGATCGTGGGGAACACGTCCACGGTACTGACCAGTGCATCGGTGTGCATCGCCGTCAGCTGGCCCGGCCTTCGAATCATCAGTTGCACACCAAGACCGCCGGGGCTCAAGGTGCACTTGTAGCGGGGAAAGTCGATCCCGTGATCGCTGGTGACAATTACCATCGTGTTGGTTCCATGGCCGCTGCGATCAAGTGCGGCAAGCACACGACCGATCAGCACATCCGCCCGGCGCACGGAGCGCAGAAACGCCGCGTACTCTCTTCGGACGGCGGCGGTCTCGGGCAGGCCGACGGGAACGGCCACCGCCGGTGCGTCCGCACCAGGTTCCGCGTCAAACGGGCGGTGTGGTTCAAAGAGCCCCCAGAAGAGAAACCACGGCGCGGTTGCATCGTCCGGGTCGGCTTCGCGGATAAACGCCTCCGCCGCCGCCGCGTTGTCCCGGTCCCACGTCGGCGGATCAAAGGCGTCCATATACGGCGCGTGGGGATCCGCTCCGATCGTCCGGTCGTAGGAGAGCATCCGGTGGTCCGGTACTTCGTGCTGCACCCCCGCCAGAACCGTTTCATACCCCGCCCGGCGCAACTCTTCACTCAGATGCAGATCGGTGCGCTCCAGGGAAAACCCGAGATGCGCCAGCCCGAGCATCCCCGCCTCGTGGGGATAGCGGCCGGTGAGCAGTGCCGCCCGGCTCGGTGAGCACGTCGGCGCGCAGGACCACGCGTTGAAAAACACCATCGACTGTTCGGCAAAACTCTGCAGCGCCGGCGTTTTCACCCCCGCGCCGTACACCGAAGTGTGCCGGCCCAGGTCGTGGGCGTGGATGATCAACAGGTTCGGCCTCCGCTTCATCAGCAGCTCTCCCGGGCGATAACGCGCGGTTGAAACACCGTGCTCATCGGATCATCCCCTGCGTCCTGCACCAGCGCCATAATCCGCTCCGCCGCCGCTGCGGCTACTTCGCGCCGGGGCTGGTGCACCGTCGTTAACGCGGGCCGGGCGTAGCGCGCCCATTCGATATCGTCAAAACCCACAATCGCGATCTCCTCGGGCACGCGAATACCGCGGTCGAGGAGGCCGTTCATCACGCCCAGCGCGCTGATATCGGAGCCGACGAACAGCCCGTCGAAGCGCGTCAGCTCGGTACCGCGTTCAACGGCAAGGTCGTAGGCGGCGCGATACGTCCCGTCGGGCAGATGGAACACCGGCACATCGTCTCCGATCTCCCGGATAAAGCCGGTGTGGCGCGTTTCAAACTGCGGCGTCGGCTCCAGAGCCACCGCCACCCGGATGCGTCCCGCGGAACGGAGCGTCTGTGCCGCCAGGGCACCGCCAAGCTCCTGGTCGATGAACAGGCCGGTGTGGGCGTTCATCCACGGCATCCGCGGCGGATTGACGGCGATGTAGCGGTGGGTGATTGAGGCCAGCGCCTCCAGCGCTTCGGCGGTGACCTCATAGCCGATTACGATCAGGCCGTCGACCTTTTTCTGCGCCATGAGACGCGTTATGTCGCTCAGGTTGTGGTCCGCCGTGTCGTAGCCGGCGATCATACTGTCGAACCCGTGTTTCCACAGGGCGGAGCGAATATCGTGCATCAGCTGGGATGTGTACCAGGACTCAACCTCCCGCAGGCGGTGGTAGGGGTACAGGATTCCGATGGTGGTCGTCAGGCCGGTCGCAAGGCCGCGTGCGCCGGCGTTGATCTGATACCCCAGCGACTCGGCAACCTCAAGAACGCGTTTGCGCGTTTCCTCGGCAACCAGGGGACTGTTGTTCAACGCCCGGGAGACGGTCATGTGGCTCGTTCCCACCAGTTTGGCGATCCGCCGTATGTTCACACCTTCACCTCCGGAGCACCCACGGCCTGGACAGCGCCACCGGCGGCTATCGAGGTGGCAACCGCCTGAATCATGCGCAGGGACTGGTAGCCATCGCGGGCGGTTGCAGTCGGGATCTCGCCGTCCACAAATCGGCGCATCCGCCGGACCAGTTCCAGGTCGGCTCCGTAATGGGAACTCGCAAAGTCCGGCCCGCCCGCCTTGATCGTCTCGCGGTGCGTTCCGTACTCGGAGATCAGCTCAATCGTTCCGGTGGAACGGGTCAGAACCAGCCGGCCCGAGGAGCCGAGGACCTCAAGCGTCTCCTGGTCCGGCGCCGGAGGGCCAAAGATCGACCAGAACAGCGACGCTTTCACGCCGTTTTCATAGGCAAACGACGCGATCACATGGTCTTCGATATCCGCGCCGGGCTGGTACACACACGTGTCGGCGCGATCAAGTTCGTTGTCCGCCGCCGCCCATGACCGGTACCCAAGCACCTGCGCACCCTCTTTGCTCCACGCCTGATCGGGACCACGCCGGTACGGACAGTCCCGGTCGCAGACCGCGCAATGGGTTGGCGCACTCGGGTCCGGCGCAAAGATCCCGCTGCGTCCACCAAAAGCGGTAACGGCGGAGCAGGTGTCGTTCACAAACCAGTTGAACACATCGATGTGGTGGCTGGATTTGTCGTTCAGCGCCCCTCCGGAGTACTGCTTCTTGCGGTGCCACATCTGGAGATAGCGGGTGTACGGGATCAGCGAACGGATTTGCAGCATATGCACGTCACCGATCGCCCCGTCGGCAACAAGGGTCCGCGCCGCCTGCCATGACGCCTCATACCGCCGGGTAAACCCCATAATCAAACGGTTTCCCGTACGCTCCTCAGCAGTGAGAATCGAGCGCGCGTCCTCCTCCGTCACCGAAATGGGTTTGTCCAGATAGACCGCTTTGCCGGATTCCAGGGCGTATATGGTGGGGTCACGGTGCAGATAGGTGTGGGTGGTCACCAGGATGAGATCCACCGCCGCGTCGTCAATAAGCTCACGGTAATCGCGATACAGATGAAAGGTCGGTGCCGGGCCGTCTCCATGACCGGACAGGTAGCTGCTTGCGTCCTCCAGGCGAGCGGGGTTCGTGTCGCACAACGCGACGACGCGGAGGCCGGTTTCCCGCTCAACCTCCCGCAGGCGTGCTCCCAGGACAAAACACCCGCGATCCCCCACTCCGATAATTCCGACGCCTATTGTCGAACCGTTCATTCACCATCCTTTCGGTGCTGTCCACAACCGTGCGGGTAACAGCGCCCCAACACGTCTGTGAATGCATATCACATGCCAATCCCGGCGATTGTTACCGGTAACAATCGCCCGTGACCAGTGTGAATGCGAAATTCTCACCTGTCAAGGTTCAAATTCAGGTTTTTTTGGAGGACTCGTCGGTGGCGCTTCCGTCACCGCTTCCGGTTTCGTCATCGGACCCTGTGTCGTCGGCGCCGTCTTCGCCGTGTTTGCGTTGGTACAGGTACCGTTTGATCTTGGACGTCGGCGTTTTTGCAAACGGCTCTTCCTGCTCGCGAATCTCCGCTATCCGGTTGAAGTTGCTCAGTCGCTCGTTCAACCGCTTCCGAAGATCATTGAGGTAGGTCCTGGCGTGATCCGCGGCGTTACCGGCCGCATCGGCGGCGGCACCAGCGGCGTCTCCGGCACGACGTGCGGCATCACCCGCCATTGAGCGGGCACTGTCTAAGAGATTTTCATAGT
>JAQIBO010000499.1 GCA_027859055.1 Spirochaeta sp. | reverse complement strand
ATCTCGAACTGCTGAAAGAACGGGTAGAGGCGCGCGTCTATGATTATGTGGATTCGCAGGTACCCGTCCTTGCCGCCTCGTTCCGCCGGCGCATGAAAAGATATGAGCGAATGGGATATATAATACATGACCGGTAGATTCATCGAGCCAAACGGTCGACGGTTGTACCGGCGCGTCCAAGAATATACAGTTTTCTGTAGGGAGGGTGAGCCATGAACCATTTGCGGATCGACTACCCAGAGGCGTTGCCCGATTTACTACAACTCACGGCGCGTGAGTTCGAGACGGAAGCAAAGATGGCTATGGCGGCCAAGCTCTATGATATGGGTAAGATCTCATCCTCCGTCGCCGCCGACATGTTGGGGCTGTCCAGAGTGTCATTTCTTCTGCAGCTATCCCGATACGAAGTTAGCACAATGAACTTTGACCCCGACGAGTTGATGAACGATGTCGACCTCCCGGATTGATCTGGTTATCAACACTGGACCAATCATCGCGTTGGCCGCAGGTATTTCCCAGCCTGACGTAGTTCTCCGCCACTTTCGCCGAGTGCTTGTTCCCAGGGAAGTCGCTCAAGAAATCCACGCCGGGGGAATCGGGGCATACGGCGGGAATACCTATGATGCGCGCGAACGGAATCTGGCTCAGTGAGCAGTTTGAGCGGCAGGCGATCAAGCTCGCACAAGGGTAGGCCCCGGGAGACGGTTGTCCTTGGCGAAGATTTTTCGTGCGTCACCATGCAGTGGTATAAAGACAACGCGTTCGGTATCCAAGTGGCCGTCTCAGCAAGCTGTTGCATTTTTGTAGTAGTGTTCGCTGCATCGTTCCTCGGCTTCGCCTGCGTGACGGTGTGTTCCTCCCTCCGGTCCGGTACACACCTGTCGTACGAACCTTGCCCAAGAGGACTTGCACCTCCACGTCGCCTGGTTGCAACCTCCGGTTGCTGCCGGTAAAAAGCCACGCACCCACGGGAATGCGGTCACACCTGGCAGCCTGCGTAAGGACACTACTCCCTGAATGCTGCACGACTTCCGTACGTCATATGCGGGCGCGTATGAGGCGAAATCATCGCCGGATCGGTCTGTCGTCAGAACTGATGGTTGACGAATGCTCCGTAGAGTGGCATTATTCTTAATAATAAGGCCTCCCACGCCTCTGCTTGCACGCGTACCCGGGGAGGCTGTTTTTTTACCATGAGAGAGTGCGACAAAGCGCCAACCACTATCGAGGAGCAGATCTTGCTTCTTTCCAGACGTGGATTGATCATTGACTCGGAGAGGGATCTGGCGGAGTGGCTAGAATGCGTTTCGTACTACCGCTTGCGTGGTTATACGCACCCGTTTCAAGAGCCGAACGGCGACCATCGGTTTCTACGGCCTTTCTCCCAGAACGACCTGAAGAATCGCTATGAATATGATCGACGACTACGACTGCTTTTGATAGATGGCATTGATCATATCGAAGTACTCCTGAGGACCCAACTTGGTCTTCATATGGTGACCACCGAAGGTCCCCTTTGGTATGAGAACCGGACATTGTTTCGAAACGTCGGAAAACACCGTGAAGATCTCCTCCATATCGACCGGGAAATCAACAGGGCTTCAGAAGTATTCTTGGCCCACTTTTTCCGAAGCTACGACACGCCGAATCGCCCACCTTCCTGGATGGTGCTGGAGGTGCTATCGTTTGGAACCATCTCCAAATTATTTGAAAACCTTCGGGAGAAACAGAACGGAAAGAAAGCGATAATTCAGCGCTTCGGTTTTGGAGCCGGTGGCGGCGATCACCTCAGTAGCTGGTTGAAATCGCTCGTTACAGTACGAAACCACTGTGCGCATCACGCGCGTGTTATCGATCGCAAAATAGTACACACCCCTCGCTACGCCCCAACGTTGCGTGGTCATGCTTGGCATAGAAAATGGCCAGATTCGCGGAGAGTCTACGCTTTCCTTACGATCGTCGCGGTGATTCTTGAAACGATCCCCGGTGGGGACGACTGGAAGCGACAAGCGGTAGAATTGTTGAAAAACCCAACCGGCGTTTCTTTGGATGAGATGGGGGTCCCTGAGACATGGGAAGATGAACCGGTGTGGAAGCGACCATGACCCTTCTGTCTCGGATTGTTCGAATGCCTTTTCAACCGAGATTGCTGTCCCGGATGAAGCCACCCGGCGAAAACGATACGACTAAACACCAGCGTCCCTCAGAAATTGTTGCATTTCTGTTGTAACCCGCCGACCAGAACGGCAAAGAGAAGGCCTTCCTCAATTGAAGAAGGCCGTAAACCATTGTTTCACAATGCTTTAAAATTGTTGTCGGTATCGTTCCTCGCTTCGCTGCGGTACGAACCTTGCTGCCGGTATCGTTCCTCGCTTCGCTGCGGTACGAACCTTGCTGCCGGTATCGTTCCTCGCTTCGCTGC
>JAQIBO010000459.1 GCA_027859055.1 Spirochaeta sp. | reverse complement strand
CCATTCAGGCGACGTCCGTAGACACCATCGAAAGGGTACGGGAGATTCGTCTGGAACTTGACCGAACCGTAGACGAAGTGAGAGGAGCGCTGCCGCGCATCTACACGAAGGAGCTTGTCGAAACGCTCTTCGTACACCCCTACTCAAAGATTGAGTTCCTCGTGAATGCCCTGGGGGTAGAACGCAAAGCGGCATCTCGATATCTGCAGTCCCTCGAAGAACTTGGACTTCTTGTGAGTCAGAAGATCGGGAGGGAGAGAATTTACGTTAATGTCCGTCTGATGAACATCCTTTCCCGTGAGACCGCAGCCTGACAACGTCTTCCTGCAGAAGCCGGCATTGGTCAAGATGACGATGATCGATAGTGCTGAGACTGATTTGGACTTAACAGCTCCACCGCCGAACGGACTCGAGAAGCAGTCGCAGGGTGACGAAAGCAGAGCGGTCGGGCGGGCGGTGCCTCCGCGCTTCATCAGGATTTTGCAGGAAGTCGGGCTTCGTCGTTCAACAACCACTCGCGAATGTCGTCTTTGCTGTACAGGTCCGTCTCCTCGGCGATTCTATCTGCAGTGCTCATGTGAAAACGGTTTGAACGGTTTCAGCGATGACTTCAACCTGCAGAACACCGCAGGCGATGAGTAGCCCGGCAACTTACGACCCTTGCGGGCAGCGCGGAGCCCACGTAGACTGAAACGATGAAAACCCTACTCGACGCAAGGATCGCTGCCGTCGTGAACGCGGTGGCGTTTCTCGGAATGCTTGTCGTCAATATCCTCGCGACGTCGCTTCCACTGAACGACATGACCACCGGTGACCTGTCCGACGCGCTGCCCAATCTCTTTGTGCCATCGGGAATCACCTTCTCGATCTGGGGGTTGATCTGGCTGCTGCTGGCGGCGTACCTGGTCCTTCAGATACGCACGGCCTTCGACCGCAGGGGCGATGGAGTGGGCGAAGACGGCATGGCCGAGAGCGACCCTTACGCTCCAAGCGTCGTCGGTCCGTGGTTCGCGCTCAATATGATCCTCAACGCCGGCTGGATCTTCGCCTGGCACTACCAGCTCGTCGGCCTTTCGGTCCTCATCATGCTCGCGCTCCTGGCGACACTCATTGTGATGTTTCTGAATATTGACGCGATGATTCGCAGGACGGGATCGCAGCGATTCGCTCGAGTTCCGATCTCGGTTTACTTCGGCTGGATCACGATCGCGACGATCGCCAACATCACCGCCTTTCTCGTCTCGGTCGGATGGGGCGGATTCGGCGTCTCCGACGTCGTCTGGACGATCGTCGTCATAGCTGCGGGGCTCGCGGTACACGCCATCATGCTCCTCCGCCACCGGAACTTCGCCTTCGCCGCGGTCGCGGTCTGGGCGTTCGCCGGGATAGCGCTGAAGCGCATCGCCGAAGGAACTCCTGAAGGACCCGCCGTCCTCGTTGCCGCGATCGTTGCGGGTGCCGCGCTCATCGTGCTCGCGGTTGTGGTTGCGCTTCGGGGGCGGAGTGTTGCGTAGACCCGCCGAACTTTTTCATGATCCCGTAACTGATGGAAAGCCCCAACCCAAGATGATCGCTGATCACAGGACTGAGTGTCTTGTAGGTCCCGCCGTTTTTGTACGGCCCAAGAGGCCCAAGAGGCCCATGTCCGGGCTGCAGAATACCGTTCAGGAGGCGCGACCCACTTCTACCGGTGTACCGTTTACCAGCGGGTTAATGTTTGGCGTATTGGACTATGTCGCAAAAGTCTGATCTCTCTTCCTTTATTTTGTCAGTCTTCGACGAGTTTGTCGGAGTTGACTACAACGCCGAAGGAAACCGCACGTTCCGCGAGTACATTGATCCGGACGCTATTGCCACACGCCGGAGGGAAGGCAACCTCTTTTGCATAGCAGAGGTCCGCTCCGGGATTATCGGTGTGATTGAGGTCCGTTCTTGTGATCACATTTCTCTCCTGTTTGTGGACAAGGAATTTCACCGGCCGGGCATGGCCGAGAGCGACCCTTACGCTCCAAGCGTCGTCGGGCCGTGGTGCGCGCTCAATATGATCCTCAACGCCGGCTGGGGCATGATACGACATGCCGCTTGTCGAATATATACTACTGATATATACTTCTCTTTATGCGAAAAGCAAAGCTGTTCAAAAACGGCGAAAGCCAGGCTGTTCGTCTGCCGAAGGAATTTCGTTTCCAAGGCACAGAGGTGTACATCAAACGCCAGGGAAATGTCGTCGTGCTCATCCCCGAACAAGATTCCTGGGATACGCTGATCGAAAGTACGAAGCACTTCACCGACGACTTTATGGCCGAGAGGAACCAACCACCTGTGCAACAGCGTGAAGGTTTTGATCAATGAAATATATGCTGGATACCGATACGTGCATCTACGTTATCAATAGGCGTCCGCAGAGCGTATTTGATAGATTTAAAACGGAACGGGTCGGAGACATAGGCCTATCTTCGATAGCGTTGTCGGAACTCAGATACGGTGCGGAGAAAAGTGGAAATCCGGAAAAGAACGGTACGTCGTTGGCGGACTTCATTACACCACTTGAGATCCTGGAATATGGCGAAGAGCAAGCCGAAGAATACGGACGGATCCGGAGTTACCTGGAACGCCAGGGAGAACCGATTGCGTCGATGGACATGTTGATTGCGGCACATGCGGTGAGCCTGGGAATAACGTTAGTGACAAATAACCAGCGGGAGTTCAGGAGAGTTCCAGGATTAGAAATAGAAACGTGGACATAAACGGAGATCTGGTCTTTGTGTTGCACATCATGCAAAAATACCGGAGTTTGAGGTGACGTATGCGTAAAGACGAATTGTGGGAAGTTGTCGCAAACGGAGAAAACTCGGGTATCGAATTCAAGCGCGATAGTCTCCGCCCAGAGCAGCTGGCAAAAGAGATAGTCGCGTTTGCCAATGTCCAGGGTGGTCGGATACTTCTGGGTGTAGAGGATAACGGTGCAATCATCGGATTGCAGCGACCACAAATCCAGGAGTGGGTGTTGAACGTGTTCAGGGACAAGGTGCATCCCACGCTCATTCCCTTCTACGAAGAAATTGCATTGGATGACGGTAAGCGGGTCGGGGTAGTTTCCATCTCCTCAGGAGTGTCCAAACCGTACGTGGTACGCCACAATAATCGGGAAGATATCTATATCCGCATGGGCGACCGCTCCGAGTTGGCGAGTCGGGAGCAGCAGCTTCGGCTCTTTGAGAGCAGTGGCATGCTTCATGTGGAAGCATTGCCGGTGGCCGGCACCTCATTTTCAACGATTGATCTGGATAGAGTTGACTACTATCTCAGGTCGATTATCAAGGATCCCGAGGTTCCGTCGTCGGAATCTGAGTGGATTGAACGCCTGCTTGGCATTGGATTGATGGCGGAAGATGGTATGGGGCACTCGGTCTGCTCCGTCGCGGGGCTATTATGCTTTGGGACGAACCCTCGTCGGTATCTTCCCCAAGCCGGTTTGCGTGTGATGTCGTTTGCCGGGGATGACAAGGAGTATCAAGCGCAGCTTGACGTCGTGCTGGATGGGCCGTTGGTTGGGCGATGGCGCGAGGCCGATTCGGGGAAAATGCAGTTGGTTGACGACGGTCTGATCGAAAAGTTCTCGTCGGCTATTGAGCCATTTGTTACGCAGGAATCACCCACGATTGACGAGCACATGCGACGTGAAAAGATACGTTTGTATCCATGGGAGGCGATACGGGAAACCGTTATCAACGCCCTGGCCCACAGGGACTGGACACGTTTGGTTGATATCGAGGTCACGAATTACGCGGATCGGTTGGAAATAATAAGTCCCGGCAAGCTACAGAACTCGATGACCGTTCGGAAAATGGTAGCCGGCCAACGTTCGCCGCGGAACACGCTCATCATGGAGATACTGCGAGATTACGGGTACGTCGATTCCCGCGGCATGGGGGTGCGTACCAAGATCATTCCGCTGATGAAGCGAGTTAACCAGGCGGATCCAATTTTCGAAGCAACCGATGACTATCTGAAGACGGTACTGCCGAGAAGACGCGCGGACGACTCCCAATGACTCCCAATGACTCCCAATGAACCCCACCAAGCACACGCGGCGCGCGGCCGCGACGCCCGACCGATCCGGGGAGCGCTTTCTACTTCCCTGAACCAACGCGATAGAGAATAGCGAGGTTCGTGCCTGTCGAGAGGATAACGTCTTTCCATAGTGGTGAAATGAAGGTATTATATCCCTGTGGAACGGGAAATAATAAAGCAATATATCCTTGACAGGCAGGAAGCGCAGTCAAAGCGTACGTTTTTCCCGCGAGAATTGGAAATCGATCTGGATTTTCACCGGCAGACGGGAAAAATCGTTGCGATTCTGGGCAGCCGGCGGGCGGGAAAATCAACCTATTTGCTTCAGCTTCATAAGGAACTTGGCCTCGAACCACAGCAAGGGATCTGGATTGATTTTACCGAATATCTCTGGCAGGATTTTCGCAACTCGGATTGGAAAGCCCTCTGGGAGGTCTCCCTTGAAATAAGCGGCCCCCGCGATCCGGTTTTCTTTCTTGACGAAATACAGGAGCTGCCGGACTTTGCGTCGGGGTTGCGGTATCTGCAGAATCTCAGCAGTCTTGTCTTCATCATCGGTTCCAATTCATCACTTTTCGGTTACAGCATGGCCGAGTCGCTGCGGGGCAAGGTGCTCAGCTATGAGCTGCTTCCGCTCAGCTTCGGGGAGTTTCTCCTGTTCCGTCACTGGCAGGAAAGCCCTCCCTATACCAGCCGACAAAGAGCGGAGATGAACACGCTCCTGGATGAATACCTCCTGTGGGGCGGTTTTCCGGAGGTGGTTCTGGCCGGAGATCCGGAACTGAAGAAGCATCTCCTCCAATCCTATGTCGATACGATGTTGCTGCGGGATGTTGTTGACCGCCACGAGATCAAAAACGTTGATCTGGTAGAAAAGCTGTTTCAAAAAGCGCTCCTTTCTTTCACCAAAACGTTCTCCGTGCACCGGTGGTACAACGATTTCAAAAGTCAGGGCCGTCGACTGTCAAAGGACACCCTGTATGATTATCTATCTTACCTGGAAGAAAGCCTGTTCCTGATCACAGCCAATAATTGGACCAACCCGTCTGCCGCCAGAAAAATCTATCTGGTTGACAACGGTTTGTACCAGACTGTCCGCAGTAAGCCGGACAAGGGGCAACTCTGGGAGAATGCCTGTTTTCTGGAACTGCTTCGACGAGGAAGGCGACCCGAGTTCTGGCTTGATGAGAAGGGTGAAATTGATTTAGTCACCGAGACTGAACTCATTCAGGCGTGTTATTCCCTCCATGAAGGCAACAAAGGGCGGGAGATACACGCGCTTGAGCGGGGAGTGAAACAGATGCCCGGAAAAGAGCCTGTTGTCTGGACCCGAGAGCCTTCGGGGGTAGAAATATCCGAAACGGGAGTTACCCGGCGTACTGGTTTTCCGGGTTAAGACCGGCGCGGGGCAGGAACCTGCGAGGAGTCGAACGCGCGGAGTGAATACTACAGAGGATAGGAAGGTGGCGTCATGAAATTTCGCAAGAGAATCACGATTATCCCCGGTGTTCGCCTCAATCTGTCACGCTCCGGGGTGAGCGTGACCGGCGGCGTTCCCGGGTTGTCCGTCAACGTTGGAAAACGGGGCGCGTACCTCAATACGGGCGTGCCCGGGACCGGGCTGTACGACCGGACGCGCCTGGACACTTCCGCGCTCCGGCGGGGAGGCGGGACCAGCGGCGCTCCGCGCGATGGCGGCGGTGCATCGCTCCTGGAGTTCACCGGGGACCAGCTGGTGGAGATTCTGAATCTCGCGTTTCGTGTGACCGAGGACGGGACGGTAGGGACGTTTCTTCCGGATGGCGAGGAGGTTGTTGACCCGCGAATTCTGCGGAAGGTGCGCCGGTCCGCGGCGTTTCGGGCGGCGGCGGAGTCCCTACGGGAGTCTTTTGTAGAAGCGCGTGAACGGGAGATGGCGGAAATCCTGGAGGGTCACCACCGGACCCCGCCGGAACGCTCAGCGAGAGAGGTGGATGCGGCGCTGGCGGAACCGGCTCCCGTGGACGAGTTGCCGAAGCGCTACGGGCCGGACCCTCCCGCCCGGGCAGACATCGCGGCAGAGCTGACTGCGGAGGCGCGACGGACGGTTTCCTGGTGGCCGTTCTGGAGTGCATCCCGCCGCCGCGCCGGGTACGTGCAGGAACGGCTGGAAGAGCGGGTTTCCGCGGCAACGGCGCGGTGGCGGGAGGAGAAAGCGCAGTTTGACCGGGACGAGGCGGTCCGGGTGGCGGAGGTGAACCGCCGCGCCCGGGAGCGGTATGATGCGCGTGTTGCCACCCTCCGGGCCCTGCGCGCCGGGGACGCCGACGCGATTGGTCGGGAACTTGAAACGCGCCTTGCCGGGGTATCCTACCCGTTGCCGTTTGATATCGATTTTGGCGTTGACGATGACGGGACGGTGGTCTTTGACGTCGATATGCCGGAGATTGAGGACATGCCGGATGAGACGGCGCGGATCCTTGCCTCGGGGAAGCTCTCGGTGAAGTCCAAGAGTACGCGTCAACGGGAGAGGGAATACGCAACAGCGGTGGCCGCCCTTGCGCTGTTTGTGGGCGGGCATGCGTTTGCCGCGGGACCGACGGTTGCCGCTACGCGGGTCCGGGGGTTCACGCAGCAAATTGATCCGGCAACGGGTCGGGAGATCGATGTTCCGGTTGTGGACGTCACCTTCACGCGGGAACCGTTTACCGGCCTGCGCCTGGACGCGGGTGAGGCGGTGGCGATGGTGGAGGGGTTTGCCCCCGCGGTCTCTCCCGGCGAGGCAGTCTGATCCGATTTATGCCGGTTCAGCCGGCCCGGCCCGTCTCACGCGATTGCGGCCGCCCTCTTTGGCGGCGTACATGGCGGTGTCGGCCGCGTTCAGGACTATTTCCGTCGGTGGTGGTCCGCCGGCATCTGGGTCCAGCGTCACGTCCCCGACGCATACGACGCCAAAGCTTGCGGTAACGGGAAGGTCAATGCCGAAGTCGTACGCCTCGATGGTGGCGCGGAGTGATTCCGCCCGGGAGTACGCCCCGTCGACGTTGGTGTGGGGGCATACGATCAGAAACTCTTCACCGCCCCAGCGACCGGCCACGTCGGTCTGGCGGATCTGGTTGGTGACGATGTGGGAGATCGCTTTCAGGACCGAATCGCCGGCGAGGTGGCCGATCGTGTCGTTTATGCGTTTGAAATGGTCGATGTCAAAAATAATCAGGGCGTACGCCTCTCCATAGCGGTGGTAGCGTTCCCACTCTTCCTGGAGAACGGCGTCGGTTTTCTGGCGGTTGTACAGGCCGGTCAGGCGGTCGGTGACGGAGATGATCTCCAGCTCTTTTTGCGCGGTGATATCGTGGCGCACCGCCATGTAGCCGGTGATTGTGCCCGCCTTGTCCATCAGCGGCGTGATGTCGGTGGACACCCAGTAGTATTCCCCGTTTTTCTTGCGGTTTTTGACCTCTCCGTGCCATTCCTTTCCCGACAAAATCGTATCCCACAGCTCTTTAAAGAGTTCCGGCGGGGAGTCCGGGTGGCGAACGATGTTGTGTGATTTCCCGACAAGTTCCGCTTTGGAGTATCCGCAGACGTGTGCAAAGGCGTCACTGGCGTAGGTGATGACGCCGTACGGGTCGGTCTGGGAGATGATGACGTTGGTGTTCACCAAGGTCACATACCGGGCCAGCTTTGCCTCCGCTTCCCGTGCACTGGTTACGTCGCGTTGGATTCCAAAGTGGCCGGTTATACGACCCGCCCGGTCTGTGAGCAGGATGTAATCACCTTCAACGACCATCGGGGTACCGTCCAACCGGCGTTCGTTGGTGTCGACGTGGAGATGCCCGGTGTCAAACAGTTCTCGAAAGGACGCCTTTCCCGCTTCCCGATCGTGCTCAAAGAAGTCCCACGCGGTCAGTCCGAGGAGCATCTCTTCCGTTGCCCCGTACTGATCCAGCATCGCCTGGTTGATTTTTGTCAGGCGGTAGTGCGTGAGGGCGCGTTCCAGCGTCGCGTCTTTGTCTGTGGCGTCGTGCCAGGCCAGCGGCTCGTCAAGCATCATGAAGAAGAAGCCGTCCAGAGACTGGGAGAAGAACAGGTCCAGGCGCGCTTTGCTTTCTGTAAGCTCTTCCTCCCGCTGTTTGAGAAGCTCGTCACTGCGGATTTTGGATACTGCCAGGCCCAGTGCAATCGCGATAAGCGCGATAGTGATCACGGTGATCGCCGTCGATTCGGGCCCGCGAGGCGTCCATCCCCCGGTCGGTTCCGCCGCGATCTGCCAGCTCCCGTTTGGAAGGGTTACCGCGGAGAGAACGGTCTGTTTCCCAAAGAACAGGTCATTGTCGCCGTAAAAGGCGGGATCGAAGTTCTGGGCGCTGTAGGAGCGGCGAAGGGCAACGTGAATCCCCTGCTCCGCGGCGAGGGTCTCCACCTCCCGGGCCAATGCATCCAGATTGATCAGTGCCGAGACGATACCCCAGAACTCGCGATCGTCCTCCGTGGGGACAAATACCGGCGCGCGGCCAATGATGGCCATTCCGCCCTGGAGTATTTCCAACGGTCCCGCAACGACGAGGCTGTCGCTGGTGCGCGCCTCAAGCACGAGGGGGAGTTGGTCCGGCAGGTCCCGGTAGTCGACGCCGATGATGCCCTCGTTGCCCGCAACAGGATACACGAATGAAATGACCAGATCCGGCGCCGCGACAAGGTTTCCCAGGGTGGCGCTGCCGTTCATGAGTTCGGCTCCGAACGCGGCAAACTCCGCCTGGGTGATCTCCGGGTGTACGGCGATGTAGGCGGCGGTGGAGTGAATGACAAGCAGGTCCTGAGAAAGCACGTGTTCAATGTGGGCTCTGACTTTGGCCGCCGATGTTTGAACAAGCTCCATCTGTCGGGCCCGAACGCGCTGGTCCAGGTATCGTTGCACAAACACGCCGGCGGTGGTGCCGGTGGCAACGATAAGCGCTGCTGCAATAATCAGCGTGCGGAACCCGCGCTTTGTCATATCGAGTCCGTCCGGAAATGTGACATTACGGTGATAATAGCGAGGCTGAGCATTAAGGTCAAAGTGTTCACGCGCCGCCCGCGAAAACCTGAGTAAAAGTGTAAGAATTAACATACTTGACATATGTGGATTTCAGTTCAATACTTGGAGAAGTGTCGGAGTTAATGAATTGTAATGCCGTATTACCGGCACGGGAGGAACTATGAAGCTGTTCGGACGGCGCGTCGTTCTTGCGACGATTCTGGTGGTGCTGTGGATCGCGTTGGCACAGCCGCTGAGCTTGCAAGAGGTTGGCGTAGCAATCGTCGTTGGTATCGGAATTGCGCTGTTACCGTTACCGGGAGCGGATGTCTACGGTGAGGTGCAGCTGGTTCCGCGTCGTATTGGTGCGGCGGTCTCGTACCTGGGCGTGTTTCTGGTGGCGGTTGTGCGGTCCAATCTGGATGTGGCGTTTCGCGTCCTGAATCCGCGGTTGCCGATCAATCCGGGTATCGTCCGCGTAAAGACGCGGTTGAAAAGCCGGTTGGGACGGCTCCTGCTGGCCAACTCGATCACGTTGACCCCCGGTACGATCAGTGTCGCTATCGAGGGCGAGGACATTTACATCCACTGGATCAATGTGGGTGCGCGGGACGTAGAAGAGGCAACCCGGCAGATTGTGCATGATTTTGAAAAATACCTGGAGGTCAGTCTTGGCTGAAACAATACTCATCGTTTCCGGTTGGATCGTGCTTGTATCGGTGGTGATTTCGTTTGTTCGGTTTGTACTGGGCCCGGATTATCTTAATCGACTGGTTGCGTTTGACGCGATGACGATTATGACGCTTTCCCTGATCGTGCTTCTCGCCTGGTTCCTTGACCGGATGATTTATCTGGACGTTGCGTTGGTGTACGGCCTGTTGAGCTTTCTGGGTGTTGTCGCGGTTGCACGTTTTGGAGAGGGGGAGCTGTAACATGCTGGAACTGATCGGTGCAGTGATCGTACTTATGGGGTCGCTTTTTCTTTTGTTGGCAAGTCTCGGGCTGATTCGGATGCCCGACGTCTACAATCGCATGCAGGCGGGAACCAAGGCCACCACTCTCGGAAGTATTCTGATTTTTGCCGGTGCTGCCTTTATTGTACCGGCGCAATGGCCACGCCTGGTTATTCTGATCGTCTTTATCTTTCTGACCAACCCGTTGTCGTCTCATGCTCTGGCGCGGTCGGCGCATTTTCAGGGTGTGCCGGTGATGCTTCCCGGTCGCTACGGTTCCCACGGAACCACCCGGGACGACCTTGCCGCGGCGCGGGCCGGAGAGACTCTCCCCCCGGCCGCCGATTCCGCCGAGGAGGCCTCCTTATGATGATGATCGTACTGGTAACCCTCGGAACGATGATGGTGGTTGCCGCGTTTGTGGCGCTGTATGCGAGTGACATTGTTGGTGCAATTGTGGCCGCCGGGGCGGTTTCGCTCCTGGCGAGCGTGGTGTACCTCATGTTTGGTGCCCCGGATGTGGCTATGACGGAGGCGGCGATCGGCTCCGCGTTAACAACGGTGGTGTTTCTGTTTGCCTGGAGTCGTATCCGGGGAATCGCCGCGGACGACGACGGTACGGACGGATCAAACGGGGGTGCACATGATTAAACGAGCACTGTCTCTGTTAGTGGTATTGCTGTTGGCGACGGTGACGGCGCCGCTGTTTCTCGGTCTGGCCGACCGCGGTGATGTGGGGAGTGTCGCCTCGGCGTACCTTGCCGGTGCACCGGAAGATCTGGGCGCCGCCAACGTGGTGACCGCCGTGGTGGTTACCTACCGGGGTCTGGATACGCTGGGAGAGGTGACGGTGTTGTTTGCCGCCTCGGCGGGTGTGGCTCTGGCGCTGTCCCACTTCGGCGGAACCGATCGGCGGCGGAAACGTACCAGGCGGCAGGAGCCGTCGGAGTTGATCGTTACCGGTGCGGGTATTCTGGTACCGCTGATGCTGATGTTCGGGGTCTACATTTTCGTTCATGGCCATCTCACTCCCGGCGGCGGGTTTCAGGGCGGCGTTGTGATCGCCGCCGCGGTGTTGTTGCTCTTTCTGGCCGGGTCCATCTCCGAGCTGGCCCATGGAACGATGCAACTGCTGGAGATCTTTGCGGGAGCCGGATATGTGGCCGTCGGGGTGCTGGGTATCTGGGCCGCCGCCGGTTTTTTGGACCCCCGGTTTTTGCCGTCCGGTGAGCTGGGATCGCTGTTCAGCGCCGGGGCTATTCCAGTGATTTACAGTCTGGTCGGGATAAAGGTTGGCGCGGAACTGTCGGGTGTGATCGACGCGATGCGCGAGAAGGGGCAGCGATAATGTCACAGGTGTTGGGTGTATTTGCATTTCTTCTGATGGGGATCGGTGTGTGGGGGCTGGTGAGTCGCCGTCATCTTATTCGCATCATCATCGGGTTTTCCCTGCTCGATACGGGTGTTCATCTCTTGCTGGTGGCGGTCGGGTATCGGACCGACGGAACCGCCCCGATCGTCAGCGACGGCATTTCCGCCGCGGCGTTGGTGGAACGGGCGGTTGATCCGATTCCCTCAGCGCTGGTGCTCACGGCGATCGTTATCGGACTGGCGGTTACCGCCTTGATGTTGAGCTTTGCCGTCCGGATGTACGACCGGAATCGGAGCGTGTATATCGAACAGAACAAGGAGCTGAGATGGTGAGTCCGGTTGTTCTTCTGATTGTGCCTCTGGGCGCGGCGTTTGTGTATCCGCTGGTGGAAAAAATTCATCGCCGGCTCGCCGCCGTGCTTACCGTCGCCACAACGCTGGCTTTGTTTGGTATCGCCCTTTCCTGGGTGTTCTCATTCGCTGCGGGGGCTCTGCCGCTTGCGGTCGCCACCGCGGGGTTTCCGGTACCGTTTTCCATCGGTCTTGCCGTCGGCCTGTCCGAGGCGGTGGTGCTGGCGGTTATTACGCTGATCGGCGCGCTTGGGGTTACCAGCGGCATGACCCGGGAAGATGATCCGTGGTCGTGGCGACAAATTGTCCTTTTCTTTGTGCTGATGCTCGGCTCGTTTGGTCTGGTGCTCAGTCAGGATCTCTTCAACATTTTCGTCTTTATGGAGATCAGCGGGATCAGCGTGTTTGGCCTGCTCGGAACGTCCCGGGACACCCGGGCGTTTGAGGCGGGATTCAAATACATGATCGCCTCCGGTCTTGCGTCAGTGTTTTTCCTGATCGGCGTCGCGTTTATCTACGCCACAGTCGGTTCCTTGCATATCGCGGATATCGTCAGCGGCGCGGGCAGCGTTGTCGGGGCGACGGGGGTAATGGCGCTGGTCTTTCTCGCCGCAGCCCTGTTGATTGAGCTCAAACCCGCGCCGGCAAACGGATGGGCGTTGGACACCTACCAGGCGGCGGACCCGGCACTGGGAGCCCTCATTTCCGGTGTCAATGCGACGGCGATGGTGGTTGTGTTTCAGCGACTCATGCCGATCTTTCTGTCCGCAGCGCGGGACGTGTTTATACCGGTGTTTCTGGTAGCCGGGATTCTGGCGTTTCTGATTCCTCAGATTCAGGCGCTGATGCAGTCCAATCTGCGGCGCATGCTTGGGTATTCGTCGGTCGCACAAATCGGGCTGGTGCTTCTGGTCCTGGTTATCGGTCCCGGGGCGGTGTCGTTCGGTGCCGTTGCGGTACCGGCGGCGATCGTCCTGTTGCTCAACCACGGTCTGGCAAAGGCGGGGCTGTTCTGGGTGGTGAATGTGATCGGTGACGAACGGACCGGGGTTGATCGGCGCTGGCCGCACTCGATTCGGGGACGCAAGCGGTTACTGGTATTTGTCTCTGTGCTGGTACTGGCGCTGCTCGGCCTGCCGCCGTTTCCGGGATTCTGGGCGAAGTGGAATCTGGTGACCACCCTTGGTGGTTCCGGCCTGTACGGTGTTCTTGCGGTGGTCCTGGTCGGCAGCACTCTGGAAGCGGTGTATCTGATGCGCTGGTTTACCGCGCTGGTACGCAGCGAAGGTGACGATGGTGCGGTGGTTGGAGAGCGTATTCCCGCGGATTTTGCCCCGCCGGAAGATGAGTTTGCCGGTGCGGCCGGCGGCGGGTGCCCCGACACGGGGTGTACGCCCAGTCTGGCGTGTTCCGGAATGGCGATGCTTGTCC
>JAQIBO010000403.1 GCA_027859055.1 Spirochaeta sp. | reverse complement strand
GTACGGTGTACTCCGTCGCACTCTTCCCGTAGTCCCCATTCGGCGTCGTGGAGATCTCCACGATGTTCTCCACGGCGATGACAAATCGGCTGCCGCCGTATATCTCTATCGTCAGGTATTCCTCAGGCACATCCTCAACGATCCGCCCCCGCAGCACCGACCCGTCGGTGGTATACACAACATCCAGCGTCTCTTCCTCCGGAAATATCTGTGCGAACGCGAGCGTTCCGCAGAGCACCAGCAATGCAACCGTCAGGGCCACCCGCCTCATCGTGATCATCTCTTACTTACCCCCAAAGCGGTAGCCAATAGCAATACGTTCACCCCAGCCGCGGAAGACGAAACCTTCCTCGAAGGCGCTCACAAACTGCCCGTTTGCCCAGAGTCCCGCTTCCAGCACCCAGCGGCGCCCCAGGCGGAAGAGTCCGGTAAGGGAGGCGCTGTAGAGGGGGGTGACCTCCTCCGTTATCGTGAGTTCACCATCCACATCGACGTTTTTAAGGATGCCGCTTTCCTCGGAATACCACAGTGAATAATCAGCTCGGGTGTAATTGATGAGACCCAACCCGACGCCTGCACCAACAAAGACCGCGGCTCGTTCGCCGGCGATACCAACGAGTCCTTCCGCTATGACCGGAATATGGTTGGCCTGGACGGTAACATAGACGTTACGGGGTTCAACACTCCGACCGTCCTCCTCGATGTGCCCGCTTCCGATGTGATGGAATCCGAGGCTTCCCCTGGCGCCCCAGATCCAGAGGTCTCCTTCGACACGTTCCAGGGGCTTCCACCGCGTGTAACTCAAACCGAAACCGGCGGTACCACCCCCTGCTTCGATCTGTGCCGAGCGGTCGAGTTCAAGATCTGATAAAAGGTTGTCCCAATCATCACCGGTCCACCCGCCCATATCAATCGGTACGTCAACGAAAACGGGAATCATTCCAAAACTGTACGCACTCACCAGATGCCCACCCGCCGACAGCGGCCGCGGCCCGGAGTCTCTCGTTTCATCGCGGATGTCCGCAGCATCTTGTCCGACGTCGCCGCTCGTCCCACCCGCTGCATCCAAAGCACCCAAATCAATCTTAATCCACGTCGTCCCGTAGTCCGGGTTGGCCTCTCGCTCCACCGACTCGATCTGCTCGTACCCCAGCACAAAAGTAGACCCGCCAAAGAGCTCTATCTCCACGTACCTCTCCGGCACCTGCTCCAGGATCACCCCTTTCAGGACGGTGCCGTCCACCAGACGCACCACGTCCAGCTCCGCCCGGTCGGGATACACCTGAGCAACAACGTGAGAAAATGGAATTGAGAAACAGAACAACACAAAAGACCGCAGATAACCGACGAATCACCTTTTTTACCTCGCCTGTGTGAGATGGCGAGATTATACCACGGGTTTGTCGGAATCAGGGCGGGAAGCGACGTACTCTTTCTGACAATCGGAACCGAAGGATCGGCCCTATTCTGCCGCGGTAATCGCGTCGACTTCCTCAGTACTCAGACCGGTCACTTCCACAATCTCTTCGATGGACATCCCCTTCCTTTTCATTCTTTGTACGATCTCGGCCTGTCGTTGGATCGCCCCTTGTTCGATTCCTTGTTCGATCCCTTGTTCGATCCCTTGTTGGATACCCTGCTCGACCCCTTGTTTGATACCCTTTTCACGGCCTTCCAAGAGCCCTTGCTCCAGCCCGTCCCGACGACCTTCTTCAAGGGCTGTTTTCCGGGCATAGATCATCTGCGAACGCCGGTCACGTTCCGCTTTGATGCGGTCCTGGTACTTCTCCCGCAACTCGTCATCGGCGACGAACTGCCGGTATCGCTCTTCGGCGTCTTCGATATCCGGGTCTTCTTTCAGAATCTGTAACAGTATCGGATCTTCCATGACATTCATCTCTCCTCGCTCATGCATATAGTACAACCACCGCTGGAGCGTCGTCGAGATGTCGGTTTGCCCGTCAACCAATAAGGAGCTTTGAGGTAACTTGGGAAGCTCAAGAAAGTGAATCGCCAGGTGGTCGGTGAGGGTGTGCGGGTTGTAATCGTCGAGATCGTCGGTATCGACGTTATGTCGAGACTTCAGGTGAAACGTGGTATGTACCGGCTGGGACTCCGGAAAGATCGTGAAATCCACGATGTTTACTCCCACCACGGGAGAGAGCTGTTCGTAGTCCTGGCCTTTCCCGAGCTGGCCCGCATACGCCTGCGCCCAGTAGTACAATGCCCGTTCCCGGAAGGCGGCCTCCGGTAGCGCCTGGACCTCCACGGTAAAGACGGTGCCATTCACGTCCCGGGCGCGGACGTCTACTACCGAGGTCTTGGCGTCGTAGGAGTCCGCCAGATTGAAGGGGTTTCTGATCTCCACCTCCGCTACCGCGGGCAGGCCTGCATCGGTCTGGACGGCGGTGAGGAACGAGCGCAGGATACCGGCGCTGCCTTCACTACCGAAGACGTACTTGAAAACGAAGTCACTGGTCAGGCGTACTGGCTCGAACGCCTCAGTACGGTTTCTGCGAGGCTGTGGCCGATGTTGCGAAGTGGGCGACTCACCATATTGGTTGTCTTCCATGGATACCTCCGAAGGTACCCACCGCACAAATCGGTGTGGTGCTTCACGAAAACGATGAGTTGGTAGGGCCTTCGCACCTCTAAGTCCGAGAGGCGCCACCCTCCCGATCCGGGATGCCGCACTGGGCACCCGGAGGGAAGCTACGCAGAACCGGATGGTTCGTCCAGAGACCCCGGAAAACCGGGATCACGGTACCCGGCGGATCGCTCCCTTGTCGGCGCTCTCGGCGAAGTAGGCGTAGGCCCTGAGAGCCTCGGAGACGACGCGGTTCCGGGTGCGCGGGGTGTAGGAGACGTCTCCCCGGGCCTCTTCCGCGGCGTGGCGGCGGGCGATCTCATCGTCTGAAACGTCCAGGTTGATGGAGCGCGCGGGGATGCTGATGCGTATGGTGTCGCCGTCCTGGACCAGGGCGATGAGGCCGCCTGAGGCGGCTTCGGGTGAGGCGTGGCCGATAGAGAGACCGCTTGTGCCACCGGAGAAACGTCCGTCGGTGAGGAGCGCGCACACCTTGTCCAGCTTGCGGCTCTTGAGGTAGCTGGTGGGATAGAGCATCTCCTGCATCCCAGGGCCGCCCTTGGGCCCTTCGTAGCGGATCACCAGAACATCTCCCGCAACGACGGTACCGTCCAGAATCCCTTCCACCGCATCGTCCTGGGACTCAAACACGCGGGCGGTACCGGTGAACTCCAGGATCGAAGGGTCGACCCCCGCGGTCTTGACGATCGATCCCGCCTCGGCAAGGTTGCCCTTGAGGACCGCAAGGCCGCCTTCGGCGTAGTACGCGTGTTTGCCGTCGCGGATACATCCGTCGGATCGGTCGGTATCGAGGTCGGTGTAGCTGTTGTCCTGGCTGCCCATCGTGAGGTTGCGTCTGCCGTCGCCGGGCGCGGCGGCGTAGAGGGTGCGGACACCCGGGCTGAGCGCGTCGGGCCGGCCGATCGCGCCCTGCATCACGTCGTACCGGTCCAGCGCCTCTCCGAGGGTCAGGCCGTCCACGCGCGGCGAGCTGCGGTCCAGGAGATTTAGGCGGTCCAGCTCGGCCATGATCCCCAGGATGCCTCCGGCGCGGTGAACATCCTGGACGTGGTACTGGCTGGAGGGGGCCACTTTGCAGAGGTTGGGGGTCTTCCGGGAAAGCTCGTTAATGTCTTCCATGGTAAAGTCCACCCCGGCGGACTGCGCCACCGCGAGGATGTGGAGCACCGTGTTGGTACTTCCGCCCATTGCGATGTCGAGACTCATGGCGTTGCGGAACGTCTGTTTGGTGGTGATGGAGCGCGGAAGCACCGAGTCGTCTCCGTCACGGTAGTACGCCCACGCCATCTCGACGATCCGTTCCGCGGCGGTATCAAACAGGTCGGTCCGTAGCTTGTGGGTGGCCACGATCGTGCCGTTCCCCGGAAGTGCGAGACCGAGCGCCTCGTTCAGACAGTTCATCGAGTTGGCGGTGAACATCCCCGAGCAGGAACCGCAGGTAGGACACGCCGCCGCCTCTACTTCCGCGAGGGTTACATCGTCCACATCCGGATCCCCGGCCATCACCATCGCGTCGATAAGGTCGTAGTGGCGGCCGTGGGCGCTGCCCGCCTCCATCGGCCCGCCGGAGACGAAGATGGTGGGTATGTTGAGGCGCATCGCCGCGAGCATCATCCCCGGGGTGATCTTGTCACAGTTACTGATGCACACGAGGGCATCCGCCTTGTGGCCGTTGACCATGTACTCGACGCTGTCGGCGATGACCTCCCGGCTTGGAAGGCTGTAGAGCATGCCGTCGTGGCCCATGGCGATGCCGTCATCGATCGCGATCGTGTTGAACTCGGCAGCAAAGCAGCCCGCCGCCTCGACCCGTGCTTTTACGCGCTGGCCGATGTCATGCAGATGGACGTGGCCAGGGACAAACTGGGTGAACGAGTTGGCGATCGCGATAATGGGCTTGCCGAACTGTTCCTGGGTCATGCCGTTGGCGCGCCAGAGGCTGCGAGCCCCCGCCATGCGCCGCCCGGCGGTACTGGTCAGACTTCTCAGTTGATTTTTCATAGTGTACTCCTTGTCAGCCGCCGCAGGGGCGGTGCTATCGTTTCTCGAACTTCCGATCTCCCACTTCCGACCACGCCGCCACGCCGGCGATCCGGCTGCGACCGACGGCTTCATGCCGGCCCCCATGGTAACGCGCCGCGTTCGGCTATCCCGAAAATCCCAGCAGGATCGGTACGTACACCACCAAGAGCAGAACCACCACCAGACCGAAGAGGTACGGCAGAATTGCCCGGGTGATCTTTTCCAGGGACAGGCCGGTGATTGAGGACGCCACGTACAGGTTGATCGCCACCGGCGGGGTGATCATGCCGATCGCCAGGCCGACGACGATAATGAGGCCGAAGTGAACCAGGTCGATTCCGAGGGTATTTACCAGCGGCAAAAACACCGGGGTAAGGATGATAAGCGCGCTGGCGGTCTCCACAAAGACGCCGGTCACCAGTACTACGGCGGTAATGAGCAGCATGATTACGTAGGGGTCGGCGGACATGGAGAGCACCCACTGGGCGACGAGGGTGGGGATGTTCCAGTTGGCCAGGGTCCAGCTCAGGATCGCCGAGGTGGCGATGACAAACATGATGACACCGGTGGTGATCACCGAGCGGATCATGATGTCGTAGATCTCTTTCAGGGTGTTGTCGCGGTAGATGAAAAGCGACACAAACAGCGCGTAGTTGACCGCGATTACCGCCGCCTCGCTGGGGGTGAAGTAGCCGGAAAAGATGCCGCCGAGGATGATCACCGGGGTCAGGAGGCCCCAGATCGCGTCCTTGAAGGTGACGAGAATCGTTTTGACGCTGAAGGGGGTGCCCTTGGGGTAGTTACGCCGATACGCCTGGACGATCGCGATCGTCATGAGGCCCACGCCCATAACCACTCCCGGCAGAAAGCCCGCCAGAAAGAGGTCCGCCACGGACTGGTCGGCGATAACGGCGTAGATGATCATCGGTACCGACGGGGGAATAACGACGCCGATCGTACCGGCGGCGGCGATGAGGCTGGCGGCGGACGACTCCTCGTACCCTTTGCGTTTGAGTTCCGGTACCAGGGTGCTGCCCACCGCGGCGGTTGTTGCCGCCCCGGACCCGGATATGGCGGCAAAGAACATCCCCGCCAGGACGGAAACGATGGAAAGACCCCCTTTTAGGAACCCGAAGACCGCATCGGCAAAGTCCACCAGGGTCTTGCTCACTTTACCCGCCGCCATCAGGTCCCCGGCGAGGATAAAAAACGGCACTGCAATAAGGGCGAAGGAGTCGGTTCCGGAGAACATCCGCTGCGTCATGAGCATGAGCGGCACGCCCTCACTCAGGAGTGCCGCGAGAGAGCTGACACCGATCGCAAGCGCAACCGGCAGGCCGAGAAGCAGCAACACGAAGAACGAAAGAAAGAGGATAGCCGCCATCTACTCGTCCTCCTGGAATAACAGTTCCAGCAAGTCTGTCACCGCGTACAGCAGCATCACCGCGGAGGTTGCGGGAATAATTGAGTAGACGTACGGCATTGGGAGGCGCAACGAGGCGGAGACCTGGAATCCCTGAGTCGACATGTAACGGATCCCCACGACGATCAGAATCCCGAAAAACGCGATGGAAATCAGGTGTGCAATCGTCCTGGCGATGCGTCGCACCGGCCCGGGCAGACCGTCGACCACGAAGGTGACGGCGATGTGACGCCGGCGATACCACGCAAGGGTGGCCCCGAGGAACGTCGTCCATACCAGCAGGTACCGGGCAACTTCCTCGGACCAGCTGATCGCGTCAAAGAAGACGCGGAAGATAATTTGCAGGGTAATGACGACGATCATACCGGCGAGGGCGACAAACGCCACCCGCCGGACAACCGCGTCGATACCCCGCTCAACCGATTTGAGCGCGGAAAGCATAGGTTCAGCTCCGGTTTACTGGAGCTGTTCCTGAATCCGCGGCAGATAGTCACCGAATTTGGCGCCGTACTCCTCGTACACCGGCGCGACCATCGCCTGGAACGCCGGGATATCCGGGTTCTCAACGATTTGCATGCCGTTATCCAGGAGCGCCTGAATCTGCTCCGCTTCCATCTCCGCGTTCATGCGCCGTTCGTACTCCGCCGCTTCCTGCGCCGCGTTCTGTACGATTCCCTGCACGTCGATGGGCAGTTCGTTCCACACGCTCATACCCATAACGAAGATCGCCGGTGCGTAGGTGTGGCGGGTGAAAGACATGTACTGCTGCGGTTCGTACAGTTTGAAGGAATACACGACGTTGACCGGGTTTTCCTGGCCGTCGATTGTGCCCTGCTGCATCGCCGTGAGCGCTTCAGTCCACGCCATCGGAACGGCGTTGGCGCCGAGGGCGCGGAACGTGTCGATGTACACCGGGTTTTCCATCACGCGCACCTTCAGTCCCTCGAGGTCGGCGGGGGTGCGGACGGGGCGAACGTCGTTGGTCAGGTTGCGAAAGCCGCGTTCCGCGTAGGCAAGCCCTTTCAGGTTGACCTCTTCCAGCTTCCCGAGGAGCTCCTTGCCGATCGGACCGTCGAGCACGTCATATGCCGCTTCCGGAGAGGGAAAGAGGAACGGCAGCTCGAAGACGGCGATCTCTTCCACGAAGTTGGCCACCGGGCCGTTGGTGATCACGCCCATATCCACCGTGCCGATCTGCATGCCCTCAAGAAGGGTGCGCTCGTCACCGAGCTGCGCGTTGGGATAGATCTCAACGGTGATCTTTCCGTCGGTTTCGTCCTCCACCAGTTCCTTGAACTTCACCGCGGCGAGGTGAAAGCCGTCCTGCTCGTTCACCACATGGGCCAGCTTGATCGTCCGGGGTTCCATCGTTTCCAGGCTTTGTGCGGCGCTTGCTTCGCCCTGGCCACCGGCAAAGGTGACGCCGATTACGGCGAAAAATACCAACAACACACCGATTATTCGTTTCATATGAGTCCTCCAGTCAGACCGTGTTTGAAGACAGTGTTTGAATACAGTGCTAAAACACAATGTCGAAATATAGTTACGTGAGCATAGAGCGGTTGCAGAAGGGGGTCAAGGTGACAGGGCCGGTGGTCCCCGCCGGGGCTCCCGGGTATGATGGAGCTATGCGCACGTACAAACACGTTCTGATCGACGCGGACAACACGATTCTCAACTTTGCCGTCTGTGAAAAGCGGATTCTCGAGGATATCGCCCGGGAGTTCGGGTTTATGCCGCGGACCCGCGATGACGAGGACCTGACGACGGCGTATCGCCGCATCAACACCGCCTTGTGGGAGGCGCTGGAGCGGGGAGAGATCGCCGCGGCGGATCTCAAGATTGAACGGTTCCGGCAGCTGTCGGAAGTTCTCGACTATACGGCGATTTCCCGGCCGGTTGCGCCGGAGGTACTCAACCAGCAGTTTATTGCGCGTTTGAGCACCTGCGGCGAAGTTGTCCCCACCGCGCGTGCGGTCCTGGCGGCGATTGCGCCGGTGGTGGTCATTACCAACGGGTTTGCGGAGGTGCAGCGTTCGCGCTTCGCCGCCAGCGGCCTCAACGAGTTCATCTCCGACCTCTTTATCTCCGCGGAGATCGGTGCCAATAAACCGGACCCCGCGTTCTTCACCCACGTCCTCTCCCACCTCGGCAACCCGGATCCATCGGAGTGTCTGGTGATCGGGGATTCTCTCACCTCCGACATCGCCGGGGGAAACGCGGCGGGGATCGATACGGTGTGGTTCGACCGCAGCGAGATGATCGGGGAGCCGGCCCCGGCCACAGCCGACACGCACCCGGCGACGTACCGCATTACCCGGCTGGTGGAGTTGAAACGAATCGTACTCGGGGAGTAGCGCGACGGCCCGGTTGCTCGATACTCAAGCGACGCCCCGCGCCGCCGATACTGAGATTGAGGTGTATATGACATCGCGACATCGCTACGGTACCGTGCTGGGTGTGGCCATCGTGTTTTTTCTCCTGCTTATCCCGGGTCTTCCGGCGCAAGATGGCTTTGGCCCCGCCCTGTCCGACGTGTCCGGAATCCCCGAAGAGTACGAAGATACCGTCCGCGATCTCGTAGAGCGCTACGAGGAGATGCGGACGCTGCTGCGGGAGCAGATCCGGCTCAATACCGAGCTATACACCGACGCGGAACTGGATGCGGCGATTACAGACCTTGAAACCGAACTGGACCAACTGAGCGCCGAAAACGAAATGCTCCGGCGGGAATACAAAACGCTGTTGCTTGCCACCAAAAACTCCGAGGCGCGGACCGCACGTTACAAAGAGGAACTGGTCAAAACGCGCATGGGTCTTTCCGCCGAGATCGACACCCTCGAACGCGTGATCGGATCGATCGAAGAAGAGCGGCTCCTCCAGCTGGGCGCGACGTTTTCCCCGGCGGGAACGATCGGCGCGATCGGGACACTCAACCTGCCGGGCACCAACGTCAGTCTCATCACCCAGGGGATTTACGACCTGCGGGACAAAGCGTTCTCCACCGCGTTCGGTGTGAGCTTCGCGCTGATTCCGCAGCGTTCGATTGTGGAACGCTTTGAGCGGTTCCAAAACCGCGTCAACGACACCGAAACGATCGACGCCGACCCGGCCCGGGACGATACCGCGGGGTCCGGCGGAGCGACCGGTGCAGAGCCCGACGACGAGGACGACTCGCGCAGTGGCGGAACACTCTTTCGCCCGAACACACGACCGTAACACCTGCCGCCAGGCGCGTGATTTTGCACCGCTTCCCCCGCCTGTGCTACACTCCGGCGTAATTATTACGACGGAGGCTAGATTATAATGAAAAATACCGCAGTTGACGCAGTTGCGTTATCAGTACGTACCCTGACAATTGACGCAGTACAGGCGGCAAATTCCGGACACCCCGGTATGCCGATGGGTATGGCCGAGCTTGGTGCTCTGCTGTACGGCGAAATCATGCAACACGACCCCGGCGATCCGGACTGGCCCAACCGGGACCGGTTTGTTCTTTCCGCGGGTCACGGTTCGATGCTCCTGTACAGCCTGTTGCATCTTTCCGGCTACGGACTGCCCCTGGAAGAGATCAAGAAATTCCGCCAGGTCGGCAGCAAGACGCCGGGTCACCCGGAGTACGGCCATACCGTCGGGATTGAGACGACCACCGGTCCGCTGGGCCAGGGCGTCGCCAACGCGGTGGGGATTGCGATCGCGGAGCAGATGACCGCTGCACGCTTTAACACCGCCGACCAGACGATCATCGACCACCATACCTACGCGATCGCCGGGGACGGCTGCATGATGGAGGGAATCTCCTCCGAGGCGAGCTCCCTGGCGGGTCACCTCAAACTGGGAAAACTGACCGTCTTTTACGACGCCAACCGCATCTCCATCGAGGGTTCCACCGAGCTGGCGTTTACCGAGGATGTCGCGGCGCGCTATCGCGCCTACGGCTGGCAGGTGCTGGAAGGCGACGCGTACGATGCAGACGCGATCCGGAAGCTGGTCGCCGAAGCGCACGCGGAGACGGGAAAGCCGAGCATGGTGATCCTCCGCTCGACTATCGGAAAAGGCTCCCCCAACAAGGCGGGTACTCACGGCGTTCATGGCGCGGCGCTGGGTGACGACGAGGTCGCCCTGACCAAGAAAGAGATCGGCGTTGATCCGAAGGAGATGTTCTACATCGCCCCGGAGGCGACGGAGTTCTTTGCCGCGCGTAAGGCCGAGCTCGCCAAAGCGCACGCCGCGTGGAAACAGACGTTTGATGCGTGGGGTGCCGCAAACCCGGGACTTCTGGCGCAGTGGAATGAAACGGTTGGTGGCGGGTATACCGCACTGCTCAAGGATATCGCCCTGCCCCAGTACACCGTCGGAGACAAGGTGGCAACCCGAAAGGCGGGCGGCGACGCCCTGCAGGCGATCGCGAAGATGCTGCCCAACGTGGTCGGTGGCTCCGCGGACCTTGCCCCCTCCAATAACACCGCCCTGCCCGAGTACGGCGATTATGGCCCGGACAACCCCGGCGGGCGGACGATGCACTTCGGCGTGCGCGAGCTGGCGATGTCGGCGATCGGAAACGGCATGGCGCTGTACGGCGGCCTGCGGCCGTTTGTCGCCACGTTCCTGGTGTTCAGCGATTACCTCCGGCCGGCGATACGCCTGTCCGCGCTGATGCAGGTGCCCCTCGTCTACGTTCTGACCCACGACTCGATCTTCGTCGGCGAAGACGGCCCTACCCACCAGCCGATTGAGCACATCGCCGCTTTGCGGGCGATTCCGAAGCTGCGGGTGTTGCGTCCCGCCGACGCCGAGGAAACCGGAGAGGCGTGGCTGATGGCGATGGAACACAGCGGCCCGACGGTGCTGGCGCTGACGCGGCAGGGCTTACCCACTCTGGAGAAAGCGGACGCCTCGTGGAAGCAAAGCATGCGCAAAGGCGCCTACGTGGTGCAGGATGCCGACTCACCGGACGTTGTCGTCGTTGCCACGGGTAGCGAGGTTTCTTTGGCGGTTGAGGCGGCTCAGGCGAGCGGCCGCAAGGTTCGCATCGTCTCGATGCCCAGTCGCGAGCTCTTTGAAGCACAGGATGAAAGCTACCGGAACAGTGTCATTCCGCCGCAGCTTCCCGCGGTGGTTGCCGAAGCGGGTATCCGCCAGGGCTGGGAAGGGATCGCCCCTCGCAGCCGGATCTTTTCAATCGACCGATTTGGCGAGAGTGGTCCGGGAACCGATGTGGCGGCATCGCTTGGGTTTACCGCCGAGAATCTTGCAAAGATGATCAAGAACGCGTAAGTACAGGCGGGGGACGTCGGCCGGGCAGGCCCGCCCGGCGTGACCCTGCCCGCCCCTCGGCGCGCGGGTCAGCGCGCCTGGTCTCCGGCGGTGTGAAACTGCTCCCGCGCAACCGCGCCGGGACTGGATTCCTCAGCCGGCGTGAAGTTCATCAGCGACCACTGACCGTAGTACCACCGCAGCGGTTTCCCGGTGCGGTCGGCGCTGCGGACCGGTCGGGTGGTGAACGCAAACACCGAGCAGTTTGAGGCAAGAATGAGCGGCATCCACGGCACCGGCGCGGCCACCGTGGCCCCAAAGCTTACCTGGAGAATCCACTGCAACAACCCGCCGTGGGTCACCGTCAGCACCGTTGCCGGCGCACCGGCGGCGGTCTCGGCAGGATC
>JAQIBO010000351.1 GCA_027859055.1 Spirochaeta sp. | reverse complement strand
GGGCGGCCACGATGCGCCCGCCAAACGCCTCACCGATCGCCTGGTGGCCGAGGCAGACGCCGAGAATCGGTATGCGCCCGGCAAACTTGCGCACCGCAGCAACGGAGATCCCCGCGTCGGCGGGACGGCCGGGCCCCGGGGAGATCACCAGGCGGGAGGGGTCCATCGCCTCGATGTCTTCCAGGGTCACCCGGTCGTTGCGGATCACCCGCACCGGCTCGTCGGTGAGCTGCGACAGGTACTGGTAGAGGTTGTTGGTAAAGGAATCGTAGTTGTAGATAAGAACGATCATGCCTCCGCCTCCAGTCCGACCGCGCGCATGAGCGCCGCCAGCTTCTCGTTGGTTTCAATAAACTCCCGCTCCGGGGTGGAGTCGTAGACGATGCCCGCCCCCGCCTGGAGGATCAGCTCGTCTTTAATTCGCAGTCCCGCGCGAATCGTAATGCAACTGTCCAGGTTGCCCCCGGGCTCCAGATAGGCGACCACGCCGGCGTAAAAGCCGCGGCGGACCGGTTCAATCCGGTCAATCGTCTCAATCGCGCGGATCTTGGGCGCCCCCGAGACCGTCCCGGCGGGAAAGGTTGCCCGCAGGGCGTCAACGCCGCGGCGCCCTGCGGCGAGCTTCCCGTCCACCTGACTGACGATGTGCATCACCCGGGAGTAGCGCTCCACCGCGTGGTAGTCCGACAGCTGGACGCTTCCCGGTGCGCACACGCGGCCCAGGTCGTTCCGGGAGAGGTCCACCAGCATCAGGTGCTCCGCAAGCTCCTTTTCGTCCTGCAGCAGCTCCCGTTCCAGCGCCTGGTCCTCCGCTTCGTTCATGCCGCGCCGGCGCGTTCCGGCGATCGGCCGCATCGAGGCGACGCCGTTTTTCACCCGGACGTGCATCTCCGGAGAGGCGGCAAAGAGCTGGTAGTCGTCAAAGTCGAGGTAGACCAGATATGGCGCGGGGTTTGACGAGCGCAGGCGCCGGTACGCCTCCAGGGCTGGCATATCGGTGCGAATCCGTCGCCGCCGACTGAGCACGCCCTGCAGCAGGTTGCCCTCGATAATTTCGCTTTTTACCTTGGTAACCCCGTGCTCAAAGCGCTCCCGGTCGCCGGGATCCTCAATCACCTCCGTGGTGTACTGCGCGGCGGCGGACTGCATGTAGTTGAAGTTGAGGTCGTGAATCGCGGCTTCAGTCTCCTCCAGCGCCTGCTCCAGGTCTATCGACCGTTCCCGGTAGTTGAGCCCGATGAGGTACAGAAGGTCGCTGTAGTGGTCAAAGATGATCAGGACGTGGCCAAACAGAAACACCGCCTCAGGCAGGCCCAGGGGGTCGCGACGCTCTTCAAAGGTGATCGTGTCGCAGAAGCGGGAAAACTCGTAGGAGAGAAAGCCGATGCCCCCGGCGGGAAAGGGAAAGTCCTGCTGCGGCGCCGTGTGCTGCTCCGCAAAGTAGCTGAGAACGTCGAGGATGTCCTTTGCGCCGCTCTTGATGCGGTACCGGTTGGTCCCGTCGTCAAAAAAGACGCCGCTGCCGCGCTGGGATACGCGAAACGCCTCCCGGACCATCATCATCGAGTAGCGCGCCCGGCCGCCCTCAAACGTGGCGGATTCCAGCATCGCCCGCGCCTTGAGCTTGCGCGCCAGCGCGTACGGCGTGAACCGCTCCCCCGATAACACCTTAATGACCTGGTTTGCCTCTGTGTGCGTCGCCTGACTCATCACGCCTCCTTCTGATCTACCCGTAGGCCATAAAAAAAGCCGCGTTTACACGCGGCTTTAAAGAAGACCGCGAACCGAAAAAGATCGGTCCGCAGCACCCTTTACAACGGATGCGGACCGTATTACACGGTCCACCACCACTGATGATGCAACATTCGAGAGTTGAATCCATGTGCGCGTAGCATTGCTCCCCGCATAAAATGGACTATACCCTCTCATACTGCTTTGGTCAAGAAATCGGCGCCAAAACGAGGCAAATCACCCCGCCCGACGCCTCGGCCGGCACCGGATCAGATCACCGACAGCTCCTCCACCGACTCAATCGTCTGGGCATCGCCCTCGGAGGGCGGACCGAGGGGCTGACCGGCACCGTCCTGCGCGTCGGTCTCAACGTCCTCGGGATTGCCCTCGGCCTGCTTTTTCATCGGCCGGAACTCCACGTGCTCCGCCACAATCTTGATCTTGGACCGCGGCTGTCCCTCACCGTTGCGCCAGCGGTCCTGCTTCAGCCGCCCGACAACGCGCACCCCCCGCCCTTTGCGGAGATACTCCGCACAGTTCTCTCCCAGGCGCGACCACACTTCAACGTCGAAAAACGACGTCTCCTTGCGCTGCTCTTCGTCCTTGCGGTACAGGTGGTGACTTCCCATGGAGAAGTTGCACACCAATGTCCCCGACGGTGTCGTCGAGAGTACCGGATCGCGGGTGAGGTTGCCTTCCATCAGGATCGAGTTAAGGTCATTCATAAGACCCTCCTTCAATTGGTTTTACTTTACCCACTGCGCTCTCCGCCACACCGCTTGCACAAGCAAAAAAATTTTTTGTTTTCTATGTTGAACCTGTCGCTTCCGGCGTGCCCACTCCCAAACGGTCCGCTTCGCTGGCCCCCCCGCCTCACCGGGCCACCATTACAAAACCGTAATCCTTCCTGGCCGGGCATTCTTTGAAATAGTTTGGTCTTCGTGATAGCGTAGGCCCTCCACCGAGGGAATCGTCTGCGCATCACCGATCGAGGGCGCACCCAGCGCCTCTGTACTCTCGTCCGAGTCCGTCTCCACGTCCTCCGGATTCTCAAGCGCCTTCTTCTTCATCGGACGAAACTCCACGTGCTCCGCCACGATCTTCACGCGCGAACGCGGACGCCCCTCGCCGTCCTTCCAGCGATCCTGCTTGAGCCGTCCCACCACGCGCACCCCGCGCCCCTTCCGCAGATACTCCGCGCAGTTCTCCCCCATCTTTGCCCACACCTCCACGTCGAAGAACGATGTGTCCTTTCTCTGCTCATCGTCCTTCTTGTACAGGTGATGGCTCCCCACCGAAAAATTGCAGACCGGCGTCCCCGTCGGCGTCGTCGACAGTACCGGATCGCGGGTGAGATTCCCTTCCATCAGAATCGAGTTGAGGTCGTTCATATGACCCTCCTTCAATAGGTTTACCAATACCTACGCCCCCGATAGTCACCCCGCTTCAACTGCGCCCCAAATTTCTTAAAGAATTTTCGGTAAATCGAACCCGAGGGTTCTGCGCTGCCCCGCCGCCACCGGACCGCTATCGCTGGCCCCACGCGCCTCGCCGGGTACCGGCCTCGCGCGGCCATCTTGGAACCACCCCGCCACCCGTGATACCGTACGGCGTTCATGGAGGACAAACAGATGCAACCTGAAACCACCCACCTTCGGCGCACTCTCACGCTCGCCGGATTGATTCTTCTTCTCGCCGCCACCACCGTCACCGCCGGCGGGCGTCGGGAACAGCGCGATACCGCCGCGCCCGACACCAGTACTCGGATCGAGATGGGCACCGAACAAACAGGAGCGGAAGAAAATACCGATGGCGCGTCCGATTCGTTCACCGGCGACGCCGGCGACGTCGGCGACGAGACGCTCCCGGCGTGGATCCTTGGCCGTCACCCCCTCGACGATCAGCTGGAGCCGACTATCTCCGGCAATATCGAACGCGGTTACGTCCCCGTCGGTTTAGACATGAAAACGGGCGATGTCACCGTCCTCTATCTCCTGACCGATGAGATAGAGTTCACCCGCTGGACGATCCAGAAGATCGAGGACGCGAGAGAGATCAACGCAACGATCACCGCGTGGCTCCAGGACGGGTGGATGCCGCTCGATATCTCCCTTATACCCGGAGGTATCGCCGCGCTCCTCGTGGAGACCGACCACGAGATCGACTCCTGGCGGATCGAGGTGGTTCCCGCAACCACCGAAGCGCTCGAAACCGCCTACGGCGAGTACCAGGCCAGCGGCTACATCCCCTACGGCCTCGCAAGCGACCCTGAGAAAAGCCAGGTGTGGATCCTCTTCCTGCGGGCGGAAGGGCAGTTCGAGGTACCGTCCGTATTAATCGACGCGTATACGGACGACTCCGTCGTAACCGGCGTGAACGAGCGATACGCGGCCGGCGCCCTCCCTTGGGCGATGACGCGTCTGCCCGGAAGTTTTCTCGTACAGTACCTGCAGCGTTGATCATGTCCCGCAGGTGGTAGTCAGCCCTCGTCGGTAGCGTACCGATCATCCAACAGGCACGGCCGCCCGAAGGGGCGGCCGTTTCTATTTACACGTACCGGATACGCCTATCCCCGGCGCCCAGGTGACGACTCTGCCGATACCTGGGCGCGATGTATCAACGCGGTGGCAGGTAATAATACTTCACGCACCGTTGTCAATTCAGTCTCGCTCCCGTTACGCGACCATCCTGCGTTCATAGTCTCTCGCATCCGGCCTGATATGGGCATCGAGTAGGAGGCGGGGTTACCCCCGCCGTCCTCTCACACCACCGTACGTACGGTTCCGTATACGGCGGTTCATGACTGACTCCGATGCGTTCGCATCAGATCCAGCAGTGAAATAAGTCCATGGTTGTCAAAGTAGCTCTTTGGGTACGCGTGGTTCATATGGCTTGCCCCAGAATTCCACCAAGGCCCACGGCC
>JAQIBO010000316.1 GCA_027859055.1 Spirochaeta sp. | reverse complement strand
GCATTCCACCTACGTGGAAGATGCGGATCTGGTTGAGGTTTCCACAATTTACGAAAAGGGCGTGACGGGGCTTATCGTCCCCACCTACATGGCGGAAGACGGTGTTACCACGCTGTCCGACCTTGCGGATCCGGAAGTTGTTGAAAAGCTCAACGGCCAGATTACCGGTATCGACGCCGGTGCCGGTATGATGATTCGCACCGGAGAAGACCTGATTCCCGGGTACGGTCTTGATGAAGCCGGTCTTGAGCTGGTTCCCTCCTCAAGCCCCGCGATGCTCGCTGCCATGGAAGGCGCGATCGCAAACGAAGAGTATATCGTCGGCATGGGCTGGCAGCCGCACTCGATGTTTGGCCGCATGGACCTGACGATCCTTGAACAGGACGGTGAAATTATCTTCCCCGTTGACGATATCTTTATTATGGGCCGCCCCGGCGTCGAAGAGGACCTTCCGGAAGTGGTTGAGTTCTTTGAGAATGCCATGTGGACCAACGAGACGATCGGTCCCCTGATGGTCCATATTGCGGATTCCGACCTTGATACCCTTGAGGCCGCCCGTGAATGGAAGAACGAGAACGAGGACATCTGGTCCAGCTGGTTGCCCAACTGAGACTGAACGTCTTTGGAGAAGGGGTGCGTGGACGCACCCCTTTTTTTGATCTGTTCACAATCCAAAACGTGAGGAAAACAAGATGGCATTAATTGAAGTCAATGATCTCTACAAGATATTCGGTCAAAATCCGAAGCGCGCCATTCCGATGATCAAAGAGGGAATGAGTAAAAGTGAGATCCTCAAAAAAACGGGATGTACGATTGCGATTAACGGCGCAACGTTCTCGATCGAACGCAAAGAGACGTTTGTCGTCATGGGGCTGTCGGGAAGCGGCAAATCAACGTTTATCCGCTGCCTGAACCGGCTTATAGAGCCGACCGCCGGTGAAATACTGATCGACGGCGACGACGTCATGAAAATGGACGCGGAAAAGCTCCGTGAAACGCGGCGATACAAGATGTCGATGGTCTTTCAGAACTTCGGTCTTCTTCCCCATCGCAATGTTGTCAACAACGTCGAGTTCGGTCTCGAAATCAGCAACATGGATAAGGAAGAACGCCGCAAGAAAGCGGAGGACGCGATCAAGCTTGTCGGTCTTGACGGGTATGAAAACAGCCTGACCTCGGAGTTGTCCGGTGGTATGCAGCAACGCGTTGGTCTTGCCCGCGCGCTGGCCAATGACCCGGAGATCCTGCTCATGGACGAGGCGTTCAGCGCCCTCGACCCGTTGATCCGCACGCAAATGCAGGACGAGCTCCTGGAGCTGCAGGCGCGGCTCCATAAGACGATCGTCTTTATCACCCACGACCTGGACGAGGCACTCAAGATCGGCGACCGCATCGCAATTCTCGGCCCCGACGGCCGGGTTCGCCAGATCGGTACGCCTGAGGAGATTCTCGCCAATCCCGCAGACGACTACGTGAAACGGTTTGTCCAGAACGTCGATCGCACCAAGGTTATTACTGCCGCAACGGTTGGCGGACACGCCGTGACGATAACCTATCCTCGTGAGGATTTGCAGGCGGCGTTGCGTACTATGGACCGCCACGGAACGTCCTCGGTATTTGTGACCGACTCGGAACGGCAGCTGAAAGGAATTGTGACGATTGACGACGCGATCGACCTGCGGAAAAAGGGTGAAAAAGACCTTGGTCCGGTTATCATCAGTGACGTGTACACTACCTCACCGTCGACTCCGATATCGGATTTGCTCCCAACCGCGATAAAAACGCGTTATCCGATCGCGATGATCGATGAGGACGGTCGCTTTCACGGTGCGGTCAGCCGCGCCGCCATTATCGCCGAGGTTAACAAAGGCTTCGAGGGCACCGACGTTGAAGCGCCGCAGACACTCACTGAGTTGCAGGACGCCCAGAACGGAGAGGAATAAATGGAAAATTACAGAGATTGGTTAGATATCGGCGGTGGTTTTGAAACTATCGTCAGGTGGTTGCAGGAAAACCTTGACTGGTTTTTCGGTTTTATTGCAGCGACGGTTAACGGTATGCTTGACGCTTCCCGGTTTATTCTCACCGCGCCGCCGGCGATCGTCACGATCGTCATATTCGCGGCGATCGCCTTTTACTTCACCAGTTGGGGCGTTGCCACTTTTACCTTCGTCGGGTTTGGCCTCGTTTGGTATATGGGGCTGTGGACGCTGACGATGAGCACCCTCGCGCTGGTTCTCAGCTCGGTGGTTATCGCGCTCCTGTTGGGAATTCCCCTCGGCATCTGGGGTTCCAAAAGTGACAAGGTCTGGAACGTTATGCGTCCGGTCCTGGACTTCATGCAGACCCTGCCGGCGTTCGTCTACCTTATCCCGGCGGTACTTTTCTTTCGCCTCGGGCCGGTTCCCGGAGTTGTGGCTACCCTGGTGTTCTCCCTGCCCCCGGCGGTGCGGCTGACAAACCTCGGTATCCGCCAGGTGCCAAAGGAGATCAAGGAGGCTGCGCAGTCTTTCGGGTGTACCAACCGTCAAATGCTCCTGAAAGCTGAGTTGCCGGTGGCGACGCCGACGATCATGGCGGGAATAAACCAGACGATCATGCTGGCTCTCTCGATGGTCGTTATCGCCGGAATGATCGGTGCCGGAGGCCTTGGAAACGAAGTGCTCCGCGGTATCACCCAGTTGCGAATCGACGTCGGGTTTGAAGGTGGTATCGCCATCGTTATTCTCGCAATCTTTCTCGACCGGGTTACCCAGGCGCTCGGAGACAACAAACAGTAATAGTAACACCGCGCGTTTGCGGATTAATGACAA
>JAQIBO010000314.1 GCA_027859055.1 Spirochaeta sp. | reverse complement strand
ATCTCCTCGCCGTCACGCTACCAGCTTGGCGCCGCCACCCCCAGTTGGCTGGAGCTGGCGTTCACCCATGAACTGGTCCACTACCTGCACCTCACCCGGCCGCGCGGGTTTTTCGGGGTCGCCTCCCGGGTGTTCGGGCCGCTGACGACAGCGGGAAGCGTTCTTTTCATGCCCGGTTGGGCGCTGGAGGCACCAACGGTCTACGCCGAGACAACCCTCACCCCCGGTGGCCGCGGCGAGGATCCCTTCTTTGCGATGACGTGGCTCGCTCCGATCTACGAGCACCGGATGTACGGGTACGACCAGGCGGGTTTTCCCCCGGCGCTTCCGCCACGCGGCCGCATCTACTCCGCCGGGTATCTCATCAACGACCACATCCGCCGCACCTACGGCGACGACGCGTACCACACCCTCAACGACGCGTTCATGCGCTGGCCGTTTCTGGGCATGCGCCGCGCCATCACCCGCGCAACCGGTCTTTCCGCCGACGCGGTGTGGTGGGAAATGCAGCGAAATATCGAACTCCGTTCCGCACAGCGTTTCACCCTGCCCGCCGGCACGCCGGTAAGCCCGCCGGATCTCATCGCCCACTGGCACCTGGTGGGTGAGACGGAGCGCGGCCTCGTCGCGTGGGCGGCGGGGCCGCGCCTGCCCGGCGCGTTGTATCTGCTTCCCGCCGACGCCGGTCTCACCCTCCCGGAGCGCCCCGACGGCGCGGAGCCGGCCACAACCGGTGGGACCGGCGCGTGGCAGAGACTCCTCTCGGTCAGCCCCCTGGATGAAAGCTCCGTCACCGTCGACCGCGCCCTGTCCCGGGTGGTGGCGGCGGTTGCCGCCCCGGACTACACCGGCTCGGGCCCCCGCGTCTCCCACTCCGACCTGTGGCTCCTCAGTCTTGGGGAGGTCGCCGTCGGCACCCGGACACGACTCACGACGGGGGGCCGCCTCTTTCACCCCGCCCTCAGCCCCGACGGCGCACGCCTCGTCGCCGTACAGCGGCGCGGGTCCTACGCGCGCCTCGTCTCCGTCTCCCTGGAGGACGGCGCGGTGACGCCCCTGTACGCCCCGACAGCAACACGGCTTCACACGCCGCAATTCTCCCCGGACGGGCGCTACATCGCCGTGGTGGAAAACCGCGCCGGCCGGCAGGACGTGGTGCTCCTCTCCGCCGCCACCGGTGAACCGCAGGCGCGCGTCGGGAGCGAGACACACGCCGAGTACGACCCGCTCTTCTCCGCCACCGCCGACGACGGGTACCGCCTCACCTACGGGAGCGACGCCCCGGGGCGCCTGGTCCTGCGGGAGGTGCGCATCTCCGACGCCGCCGCACGTGGCGCCACCGGCGCCGGCACCAGCCCTATACCGCGCATCCACGGCACCACCATCGCCGAAGACCCGATCGGCGCGTTCGCGGGCATCTATCACCGGGATACCCTGGTCTACGCCACCTACCGCAGCACCGGCTTTGCCCTGCGATCGTCTTCCGGTATCCACAATCGTGTTGCAAATGACGCCGTAACTCCCGGCTCCGAAACACCTTCCGCTCAAAAACCGAATGGTGGAGACGTATCCGCCGCTCCAACCGGAAGTTACGCAGAATCGCGCAACACGATTGTGGATACTGCCCTATCCACGGACGTTCTGCGGAACGAGCGCTATTTCGACGTACCCCGCCCGGTGTTCTGGTTTCCCCTTGCGGCGCTTCGCGCCGGGACCGACCGGGATCCCGGTGTTGATCTGGGGGTATACGCCCTGGCGGCAAGTACGCTGGAACAACATGAACTGGAGCTTACGGCGCTCTACAGTCCCACCCTCGCTCAACCCTGGGGATCCCTCGCCTACCGGTACACGCCCGGGGCGGTTACGTGGCAGATCTCCGCGGAACGGCAGTTCGATTCCGATGAGACTCGGGAGAATACCGCGGGAGATCCCACCAGCGGACGCTATGCCGTTAATCTGTCGGCGCAACGGCCGCTGTGGTACCATCGGACCGAGGCGGGACAGCGTGGCCTGACCGGGGCGTTGGGCGGCGGATACAGCTGGGATGGCGAGGGTGCCGTGAACGCGACGGCGGCGGCGCGCGTGTTTGGTGCCCGTGATGGCGCGACGGGGCTCTTTTTCGGGAACTCCGGGGCGGCGCTGACAACTCAGGCGACGGTGGAGCAATCGCTACCTGCGGAAGGGACGCCGGAGATCTTCAGTTCAACCGATGCGGCGGTGCGCTGGTGGGTTGGACGGTCGCGCTGGTATTTCAATCCTGAGGCGGCGCTGGTCACCAGTACGGCTGGAGGCGCCCCGGACCTGGCGCCCTACCGCGGTGGCGGTTTTGAACCGGATGGTGCCAAGCCGATTACCGATGCTGAGGTGGCGCTGCTGGGGCGGGGTGGGGTCAGTCTTGACCTGGGTC
>JAQIBO010000261.1 GCA_027859055.1 Spirochaeta sp. | reverse complement strand
CCTGGAAAACGGTCGGCGGCGCAGCACTACGGTGGAACTCTTCCAGGAAGAGATTTCGGTCATTGTTGAAGCGGAGCGCGAACGCCGAAGAATGCAACTTGAACAGTTTTTGCAACGTGGTTCCGGGTTGGTGAGTACCGCGTACGGAACGGTGCGGATCTCCGAACGCGGTGCCGTGACGTGGACCGGATTTGAACGGCTTGTACCCGGCGTGCTGCCGGCGACGTTCAACGGTTCCGGGCGGTTTGAATTCGGTATCTATCTCAACGACGACCTCCGCGGGCGGTACGATGGAGCGGTACGCCTCGTGGCACCGGAGAGTACGACCAATTTTCTGTACTCCTTCACCGATGACGGCGTACGGTTTGTATACGTTCCCTCCCGCCTGGTGGAGAAACAAACGGTGACTGCCGAGCCGGTTTCACCAGTCGTTATTTTCTTTCGCTTTCTTCCGGGCTGAAGCGCCGCATATGCTGTCAGCGTCAAACGTTCACGTCTCCTATGGAGCGCAAGAGGTCCTTCAGGAGGTCAGCCTTACGATCGACGCATCCACTCGGGCGGGCCTGATCGGTGCGAACGGAAGCGGAAAGACGACGCTGTTACGCGTCCTTGCCGGGGTGGAACACCCCGAAGCAGGAACGGTCATCCGGGCCAGGGCGTCGACGATAGATTACCTGCCGCAGCGGAGTGACGTGCCGCTGGACAAAACGCTGTTTGACTATGCGGAAGAAGGCTACGCCGCTGATCACACGCTCGTTGATCAGCGCCAGACCGCGGCCGAGACGTTACGGCATAACCCGGAAGATACGACAACCCTCGCCCGGATCGCCGATATCGACCAGCATCTCGAGTTGAGCGGCTACTACGCGCGCACCGCCCATATCGGTCGCGTCCTTTCGGGACTCGGCTTCACCGACAGCGATCTCCAGCGACCGTTGCGGGAATTCAGTGGTGGCTGGCGAATGCGTGGAGCCCTCGCGAAAAGCCTTCTGACCCGTCCGGACATCCTGCTTCTTGACGAGCCGACAAACTATCTCGATGCTGAGGCGCGCCTGTGGTTGAGTTCGTTTCTGCAGGAGTTTTCAGGCGGGGTCCTGCTTGTCTCCCACGACCGCGCATTTCTGGATGATACGGTCTCCTCGATCTTTGAGCTGTTCAACGCCCGGTTGAAGCGCTATACCGGCGATTACACCGCATATCAGCGCCAACGCAGCGCGGAGCTGGACCAGCTTGTCGCGGCATGGGAGTCGCAGCAACGGGAAATTAAACGGCAGGAAGAGTTTATTCGCCGCTTTCGCGCTTCCGCAACCAAAGCCAGACAGGTGCAAAGCCGGGTCAAGGCGCTGGAACGGTTGCAACTGATTGAGCTTCCGGAACACCTGCGACCGATTACAATTTCCCTTCCTCCTGCCGTTCACAGCGGCAGAACCGTTTTGGAGCTGACCGACGTTCATAAACACTATGACGAACTCCACGTGCTCGACGATATCGGTTTTACGCTGAACCGCGGCCAGCGACTGGCGGTGGTCGGCTTGAATGGAGCGGGAAAATCCACCCTGTTACGGCTGTTGTCTGGAACAGAAGAACCGGACGCCGGAACGATCCGCACAGGCAGCGGAGTCTCCAGCGCGTATTTTGCGCAGGACAGCGCGGATACCCTTCCTGCAGGTACCACGATTCTCGACTACGTCCGGTCATTCGCTACCGACAAAGCGATGCCACACGTGCGCGACATCCTGGGGTCGTTTCTTTTTTCCGGAGACAGCGTCGAAAAACCGCTGGACGTTCTCAGCGGTGGAGAACGAAGTAGAGTTGCGATGGCCGCCCTCCTCGTACGGCCGGCAAACCTGCTGATCATGGATGAACCGACCAACCATCTTGACATGCAAAGTCAGGAAGTTCTTGCGGAGGCGCTTTCCCGCTATGAAGGAACGGTGATCGTGGTGTCTCACGACCGCCACTTCCTGCGCCGCGTGGCAACCGATGTCCTGGCGCTGTGGCCATCGGAACGTTCGGGAGACCCCGTACCGGCACGACACTGGACTTTTTACCCGGGGCCCTACAACGAGTTTGAATCCGCGCGCCTTGGAGCAGTTTTTCTTGCGGACGCAACGCAACCCTCCCGGGCGGAACAGACCAGATCGGTGAACTCGGAGTCGCAACGGTCGAACTACCTCGATCAGAAAACCCGTCGCGCCCGGTCACGACGGCTTGAACGACGGGAAGAAGAGATCCTCAATCGGCTTGAAGAGCTTGAAGGGGATCACGCGTCCGTACAGGAAGAGCTTGCCGAGCCGGAGAACTATCGTGACGGCGATCGTGTCCAGGCGTTGCAACAGCGCCTCTTTGAAAATGAAGCGGAGCGTGACAGACTCCACGACGAGTGGGAAACGCTGGAAGCCCAGCGGGATGAACTCGAAACTGAATAGAAACCGCGGATGAACATTTCCGTTGATCTCCTGCATAAACTTTGCACTGGCGCGTTTTGTAAGTACTTTCTCCATGATGAAACGCAACGATTCCATTCGCGTCCCGATGTTTCCCCTTGGTCTGGTGCTGCTCCCGCGGATGCCGCTGCCGCTTCATGTGTTTGAGGAGCGGTATCGGCAAATGATGGAACAATGCATCGCCGCCGACGCGCCGTTCGGCGTATTGCTTCACACGGGGACCACGGTGCAGACGGTAGGTTGCCTCGCGCGAGTCGACAGCGTTATCAACACATACGATGACGGCCGGATGGACATCCTGGCGATGGGAACGGATCGCTTCACCGTCAGCAAGATGTACGACGAAAAGGCGTTTCTGGAAGCGGAGATCGAGATTTTTCACGACGAGCCGATTGCACGGGAGTCCGGCGCGCGCGTAGAGAAACTCACCCACGCTGCCGTGGACGACCTGCAAAAATTTGCCCAGGTTGCCGGATACTCACTGGACCAGACGATGCTCGACGAGCTGAGCACCGAAGAGCTTTCGTTTCTTCTGGCGACCACGGATGTGTTCAGCACGGAGGAAAAGCAGCAACTTCTTGAGATGCGCTCGACCCCGGACCGGATGGAACGGGCAACCCGCGCGATCGGGGACAGTAAGGACCGTCTGACGATGTCCCATCGAATCCGCGAAATTCTCGGCAAAGACAACGACGAAGATATTTCCCACCTTTTCAACTGATCTGTGGCCACCCTTGTGCAGCCTGAGTATATTTCGCAGGAGAGGGCTAAAATCAACATGAAAAACCGTCATTGATGGTACTGCCGGTGTTTACGCGCGGAACGCGTCCCCCTCACACTTACGCTGTCGATATTGGTACTGACCAACCGGCTGGAACGGAGATTTCTTATGCAGATTGAAATCAAGAATCTCAACAAATCGTTTGGAGATCACCACGTTCTTCGCAATATCTCCCTCACCATTGAGAATTCCCACGCTCTGGTGATAGTGGGTCCCTCCGGTGGCGGTAAAACAACGCTACTTCGTCTGATCGCCGGACTGGAACCGTTCGACAGCGGGTATCTGAACGTAAACGGTCACGTCCTGGATACTGAGGAGGAGCACCTGCGCCAGTATCGGAAGCACGTTGGAATGGTCTTTCAGGCGTATAACCTGTTTCCCCATCTGACCGCTCTGGAAAACATCACCCTGCCTCTGCAGAAGGTTCACGGGCAGGAACCGGAGGTGGCGCGGGAGACGGCGATGCGCCTTCTTGAGCGGTTTCAACTGGAACCGCACGTTCACAAAAAACCGGCGCAACTCTCCGGAGGCCAGCAACAGCGAATTGCGCTGAGCCGGGCGATCGCCATTGCGCCGGAGTTTCTCATTCTTGATGAACCGACCAGCGCGCTTGATCCGGAGTTTACCGCCGAAGTCCTGGATATGATCGAAGAACTCCGCGAAGAGGACAAGCACCTTATTCTGGTGACCCATGAAATGGGATTTGCCCGTCACGTGTCCGATTACGTTCTGTTTATCGATGAGGGAATAATAATTGAGAGCGGTCCCCCGAAAGTGGTTTTTGAAAACCCGCAGCACGATAAGGTTAAAAAGTTCTTTGATCGTGTGCTAAAATACTAAAAGCGAGGTTACACCCTATGTACGATTACAACGCCAGGATCAGAGAGATCTCGGACGTGCGACATGCGAGTCAACTGGAGTGCGAGCGTCTCCGCCGCATTATCGGCCGTCACTTTGTGGAGCACGCGTCTGAAGACGATGTGGAAGCCGCTCCGCTGGTAGCCGAGTCCCGCCAGCTCAGTGATCAAATTGAGAAATCCAGTTCCGCCCTGGAACGGATGATCCGGATCGATGAACGGCAGACCGAGATCCGAATGAAGATGAAGGCGCTCCAGAAGGAGCTTGAACACATTGAAAGCGGGCGCGGCCTCGAAGGCGCCTATGAGCAGGTTGGCGCTGCCGCCTTTCGTCTGTTCCGGGAGCACCCGCTGGTGGACGCGACCTACTCTTCGGCGTTTGCGGAATTGGCGCGGTATCAGGATGAATTGCGCCGGATAGAAACGCGGATCGGACAGGTTCAGACCGACCCGAACAACGCGGCTGGATCCGTGTTCAACAGGATGTCGAAACGCGGCCGTGGATTCATGCTGCGCAAGCGCAGGACGGTGAAAGAAAATCAGCTCCCCGGTATGCTCCAGAGGCTGGGGCGCGACCTGGCGTCAACCGATTTTTTTGACGCAATGGAGGACGCTGAACTCACCGCCGCAGCGGAACCGCTCCGGGAAGCGGAACACCGAAAATCCGCGCTCCGAGCAGAGATTGCAGCCCTCACCGAAGAGTCGCGCAACCTTCTGGACGAATTCAACACCCTTGCCGGGGGAAACCGACTGTCCCGGGCGCAACAGCGCCACGAAGAAGAGATCGCAACGGCGCGAAATGAACTGAACGACGTTCTGCTGCGACTTGGTTCGGTGGCGGAAAAACGTGACGGTCAGGACGTTTCGGACGAGCTGGAACGCCTTCAGAACGAGGAAGCGCGCAAGGACCATTTTGACGCGGTACTCGCCCGCCTGGAGGCGGGTAGACTCGCGATAGCGCTCCAGGCGGAAATCGACGCCGACGAGCGGCGCAGGACGCAACTCGAGGAAGAGATCGCGAAGCTGGACGCGCGCAAAGAACAGGTCGCGACGGACGCCGCAGCCAAAGAGACAGAGCGGAAGAACCTCCTCACCAAACGGGGAGATGAGACGGACCTGTTCGATTCCTGAACCGGTGGACCTTCAGTTTGAAAACGAGCGTCTGCCGTTGGCGGCCCGCCTGCGGCCTCGGACGCTGGATGAGTTTTTTGGCCAGGAGCAGATCGTCGGTCCCGGACGGCTGTTGCGCCGCGCGATCCAGGCGGATCAGCTCAGCTCGCTGATCCTGTCGGGACCACCGGGGACGGGGAAAACGACGCTGGCGCGGATAATTGCGGCGCGGACACGGAGCCAGTTTCTCACGGTCAACGCGGTTCTCAGTGGTGTTAAAGACATACGTGCGGGGATTGCCAAGGCGCAACAATACCGGCGGGAAACCAACCGCCGGACAATTCTCTTTGTTGATGAAGTCCACCGCTGGAACAAATCGCAGCAGGACGCGTTGCTTCCGTGGGTCGAAGACGGACTGTTCGTGCTCATCGGCGCAACTACGGAAAACCCGTTTTTCGAGGTCAACCGGGCGCTCCTGTCGCGCAGTCGCGTGTTCATTCTCCGTTCTCTCGAGGAGAACGATCTGGCGCAGATCTTGGAGTACGCCCTCAGAGACACGGAACGAGGCTACGGTCCGTACCGGATTGAGATAACTCCGGAGGCGCGCGCGCATCTCATCCAGACCGCGGCCGGGGACGCCCGGACGCTCCTCAACGCATTGGAACTGGCGGTTGAGACCAGCGGCTCCGCGTTTCCCCCACCCGACGACGAAACGATCACCGTTGATCTGGCGGTGGCCGAAGACAGCATCCAGCAACGCGCCGTTCTGTACGACAAAGACGGTGACTACCACTTTGATACGATAAGCGCGTTTATCAAATCGGTCCGCGGCTCCGATCCCGACGCCAGTCTTTATTGGCTGGCGCGTATGGTTGAGGCGGGTGAAGATCCCCACTATATCTTCCGCCGGCTGTTGGTTCAGGCGTCGGAGGATATCGGCCTCGCCGACCCGGGAGCTCTGTCGGTAGTGCTCTCCTGTGCGCAGGCGTTTGACCGCGTCGGCATGCCGGAAGGGCGGTTCCATCTGGCCCAGGCCACGCTCTACCTGGCTACCACGGAAAAATCCAACTCGACGTTGGGGCTCTTTGATGCGATTAACGCGGTCCACAGTAGCGCCGACGGTGAGGTGCCGACGCATCTCCGCGACGCCAATCGGGACGGTGCGGATCTCGGCCACGGTTCCGGGTATCTCTACCCCCACGCGTATACCGAACACTGGGTCGCTCAGCGTTATCTGCCGCGGGATTTGCGCGACAAGGTGTACTACCAACAGGGAACCCTTGGGTGGGAAGGAGAACGAAACGAGACGGTCCGGGAACGGCGGCTTCTACAACTCGCCGTGCAGGACGAAGAGGAACGGACCGTCTGGAGCGTCGCCCCCGCCGCGGCATCAGCCTCGCAGTGGGTCCGGCGCGCCGACGGCGCGGCCCAGGAGCAGGAAACTCTTCGCGATCGCATTCTTACCGGGCTGGAGTTCCGGTCAACAGACCGCGTCCTTCTCCATGGCGATGCGGTCCGGGAGTTCCTCTGGCCGATCATGCGCCGTATCGATGCGGGGCTACTGGCGATTTGGACGGACCCGCTTTCCCGCTCCGCAGTGGAACACAGTCTGCGCGGGCGTCGCAGCGGCGTTGACGCTCCGGAAGTGTGCGACCGGAACAGTGTGGATCCCGCCGCATATCAGGGACCGTTTGATCGCATCATCCACCGCAACATCCTTCCTGAGGCCCCTGATGAGGTGATCCGCCGTCTCCTGCCGCGGGCGGAAGACGGCGGGATTCTGCGCGTCGTTGAGCTGAACGCGGCCGAAGGCGACCGACCGTCCCGGTTTCTACCTGGTCTTTCCGACCCGGTGCGGGAACAACTTGATAGAGTTGAGCAGTCCGTCTATCCCCCGCGGCCGCCGCTCTGGCGTGAGATGTCCCCCACCCATGACGAACTTCACATGTCAAAACCGGAGATAACGGAGGTCGCGATAACGATGCTTCGTCGCCTTGACGCCGAGACGACGCGATCATGGGTTGGGCCGCACACACCTCTTGGAGCGGCGCTTGCAGAGACCCTCACCGCTGAGGATATTGCGACGGTCCGTGCCGCCGCGGAGAGCGTCGCTGCGGGAGAATATCCGTGGCAGCGGAGCTTCACCGTCGTCACGTTCACCCGTGACCGATCTTGACAAAAACCGCGCAAACCGGCATATTCCTCCGCACACTTGCGGTGGGTGTAGTTCAATGGTAGAGCACCAGATTGTGGTTCTGGTTGTTGCGGGTTCAAGTCCCGTCATCCACCCGGATGCGCGCCCGTAGCTCAGCTGGATAGAGCGTCGGACTTCGAATCCGCAGGACGCAGGTTCGAATCCTGCCGGGCGTACAGTACAACCGTGGGCCGTTAGCTCAGCTGGCAGAGCAGCAGACTCTTAATCTGCGGGTCGAAGGTTCGATCCCTTCACGGCTCACTTACCGCGTCGCACGCCTCTTGAACCGTGTTTTTGAGGCGGACGCCACCGGATGAGGCTTGACTTTGAAGCCGTCAAACGGGTATCATTCGCGAGAGTGGTGAAATTGGTATACACGCCAGATTTAGGATCTGGTGCCGAAAGGCGTAAGGGTTCGAGTCCCTTCTCTCGCATGAAAGAAGGGACACGCCAGCACCGCTCACGAGTATACGTGTTCCGGTATTTGCGAGAGTAGCTCAGCGGTAGAGCTCCACCTTGCCAAGGTGGATGTCGCGGGTTCAATTCCCGTCTCTCGCTCTTTTTTGAGGCGGTTCGGTCTTCCCGGATCGCTTTTTTTTTAATGCCCGGTTTTGAGAGGCCTTACAGATGGTACAGGAAAAGCAAGTAGAAGCACAGGAAAACTCCTCGGTGAAGCTCACCATGACAGTTCCCGCCGAAGAGGTGCGAAAAGCGTATGATGAGCTGGTGGCGAAATACCGTAAAGACGCACAGCTCAAAGGGTTCCGCAAGGGAAAAGTCCCCGTTGATGTCCTTGAGCGGAAATTCGGCGAGTCGTTTCGGGCGGAAACGCTGCAGACGGTGATTGAGTCGGCGTTGCAGGAGTCAATTGAATCGGTTGAAGAGCCGCAACGCCCGCTTCCCTACGCGCGCCCCAGCCTGGTGGATGAGGAACTGGAACTGGAGCCCGACGCTCCGCTCACGTTCAGCGTCACCTACGACGTCTTCCCCGAAGCGACCCTCGGCGAATACCGCGGTCTGGAAGTCACCGAACCGCAGGTCAAGATGACCAAAAAGGATGAGGATCGCGAACTTGAGTCGATGCGCGAGCAGAACGCGCTGGTAATCGAAAAGGACGAAGGTGCGGTTGCGGACGGTGATATCGTCACGATCAACTACGAAGAGGTCGACGAGAACGACGAACCGGTCGCGGACACCCGCCGGGAAGATTATACCTTCACCGTCGGAAGCGGTCATAACCTGTACCACCTCGACACGGAACTCGTGGGGATGGAAAACGGTGAAACCCGGACGATTGAAAAGGAATATCCGGAAGATTTTGAGCATGAAGAGCTCGCCGGACAGAAAAAGCGACTCCGCGTCGAGGTCACCGTCGTAAAGCAGCGCGACGTACCGGACCTTGATGATGAGTTTGCCCAGGACATCAGTGATGATTTTGAAACCCTCGCCGACCTTCGCAAGGATATCCGCGCGCGTCTCGAAAAGACAGCCGCGGAACGCGTTCGGGCGCAGAAAATCGACAAACTGATGGAGCAGATCGTGGGAGCCTCCGAGGTCGAAGTCCCCGCCTCCATGGTGGATACGGAACTCGAGAACAGCTGGCGCAATCTGGCACAGCAATACCAGGTTTCCCCGGAACAGATGGACCAGCTCCTGGCGATGCAGGGGCAAACACGGGATGCGATCTTTGAGGACTGGCGCCCCGCGGCGATTGAGCGACTCAAACGCAGCCTCCTTGTCCAGAAGATGATCGAACGCGAAGAGATCGAAGTAACTGAAGAGGAAGCGGAGCAACAGATCCGGGAGGATGCGGAAGAACGCAAAGCCGACGCGGATCAGATCCTGGAGTACTACAAAAAGAACGGGATGCTCAGTTACGTCCAGCAGGAGCTCGCCGAAAAGCGGATGTTTGACACCGTTCTTGCAGCGAGTAACGTCAAGAAAGGCGACAAGGTCGAGTATGTGGACCTTGTCGGCGAGAATGAGTAATTTCCGCGTATGAATGTACAGAACAACAACCTGGTGCCGATCGTTGTAGAACAGACCGGTATCGGAGAACGCTCCTACGACATCTTTTCCCGGCTTCTTAAAGACCGGATCGTCTTCCTCGATGGCCCTATCGCCGATGCGACCGCAGACCTCATTGTCGCCCAGATGCTCTTCCTGGAAAGCCAGGACCCGGAAAAGGATATCAACCTCTATATCAACAGCCCCGGGGGCTCCGTAACGGCCGGACTGGCGATCTACGACACGATGCAGTACATCAAGCCGGATATCTCCACAATCTGTATGGGTCAGGCGGCTTCGATGGCGGCGCTCCTTCTCACCGCCGGTGCCCCGGGAAAGCGGCGGGGGCTCCCCTCCTCCCGTATCCTTGTTCACCAGCCGTGGGGTGGTGTGCAGGGGCAGGCAACGGATATCGGAATCCAGGCACGGGAAATTGTGCGCCTCAAAAAAATGCTTACCGACTATTTTGCGCGGCATACCGGAAAGACGTCTGAGCAGATCACATCCGACCTCGAGCGCGACTATTTCATGTCTGCACAAGAGAGTGTAGAATACGGAATTATCGACGAAGTGCTGGTACGAGGTTCAAATGATAAAACAGAAGAGTGAGAACGGAAAATCCTGCTCCTTTTGCGGCAAAAAGGCGGAACACGCCCGCAGGCTGATAGCCGGGCCCGGTGTCTACATATGCGACGAGTGCGTCAACGTCTGCAAGCGCATGATCGACGAAGAGGACGACATTCTCACGTCCAGCATCCTCGACACCGTTCCCAGCCCGAAGGAAATCAGGGAATATCTTGATACGTATGTGATCGGACAGGACGACGCCAAGAAAGTCCTCTCCGTAGCGGTGTACAACCACTACAAGCGAATCAGCCAGAAAGCGGACCTCGAGGACGATATTGAGCTGGACAAGTCCAACGTACTGCTCATCGGACCCACCGGTACGGGAAAAACGCTTCTCGCGCGTACCCTGGCACACAAGATGAAGGTCCCCTTTGCAATCGCCGACGCTACAACGCTGACCGAAGCGGGATACGTCGGCGAAGACGTTGAGAACATTCTGCTGAAATTGTACCAGAACGCCGGGGGGAATATCGCTGCAACAGAGCGCGGTATTATCTACATCGATGAGATCGACAAGATCGCGCGCAAAAGCGAGAACGCGTCGATCACGCGCGATGTCAGCGGCGAAGGTGTTCAGCAGGCACTCCTGAAGATCATTGAAGGTACCGTCGCCTCCGTGCCGCCCCAGGGCGGTCGCAAGCATCCCAGCCAGGAGATGATCCGCATCGACACCACCAACGTCCTGTTTATCGTCGGTGGTGCGTTTGTCGGACTCGACCGCGTTATCGACAGCCGCGTTTCGAAACACCCCATGGGTTTCGGCGCAGACGTGCGCCTTGCCAAGGATCGGGACCTGGTGACCCTGTACGACCAGCTCCACCCGGATGATCTGGTGAAGTTCGGCCTCATTCCGGAGTTTGTCGGCCGCCTCCCGATCGGTGTTACCCTTCAGGATCTCGACGAAGAATCGCTGGTGCGTATCCTCAAAGAGCCGCGCAACAGCGTGGTCAAGCAGTATCAGGCCTCTCTGAAACTGGATAACGTTGAGTTGATTTTTGAAGACGGGGCTCTGGAGGGGATCGCCTCCCAGGCCCTGAGTCGTCGAACCGGCGCGCGCGGTCTGCGGGCGATTGTGGAAAAGATCATGACCGAGCTGATGTACGAACTGCCCTCGATTGAAGGCACCAAGCGCGTTACGATCACCCGGGAAGACGTGGAGAACAACCAGAAGCCGACTGTGGAGCTTGTCCAGAAATCGGCATGAAGCTCTTTCCGCAGAAGGAGCGTGTTCGGGAACTCCCGATCCTCCCAACGCAGCACACCCTCATTTTTCCCGGGCATGCGTCCACCCTTTTTGTCACGCAGGACTCCGCCAAAGCGGCGATCGCCGCAGCGACAACCGAGGGTGGACGAAGTTTCCTCGCGGTACCACAAAAAGAGCTCACGCCGATTCCGAAACCGGATGACCTGTACCGCGTCGGTACCCTGGTGTGGATTCTCCACAACATCCGGTTACCCGACGGCAGCCTGCGCATCATCGTTGACGGTCGTGATCGAGCGATGGTTGCCGGGATCACCGAGAAAGAAGGCGTCCTGTACGGTGCGTACCGTCAGATTTCCGCCAATAAACGTGACCCGGACAACGAACTTCCCAAACTTGCGCGTCTTATCCGCGACTCCTTTGAGGAGTACGCCAAACTCTCGCCGACGCTCAAATCAGAGGCTCGCAAAAAGATCAGCGAGGCGGAAAGTCCGGATCAGCTTGTCAACGCGATCGGTACCCACGTCGCCTTTGATATGGATACCCGCGTCGCGATCTTCAAGGAAGCGTCCTCCCTCGCCCGGGCGCGCCTCACCGTCGACAGCCTTGACGGCGAAGTCGAACTGCTCGGGCTGAAACGATCGATTCGTGACCGCGTTCGGAAACGGATGGAGCAACATCAGAAAGACCACTTCCTCAACGAACAGATCCGGGAGATAAACAAGGAACTCGGGAAAGGCGATGACGATGACGATGGTCACGCCGAGCTGCTCCAGCGCATCGATGAGGCAGAACTGCCCGAGGACGTTGCAACCCAGGCGCAGAAAGAGCTCCGCCGGCTCAAGAAACTACCGTCCATGGCGCCCGAGTCGGGAATAATCCGGACGTACATCGAATGGCTCCTGGACCTTCCGTGGAACGCCCCGCCGCGCGAGGCGGCCGATATCAAGCAGGCACGCCAGATCCTCGATGAGGACCACTACGATATGGAAAAGCCGAAGGAACGGCTTCTTGAGTACATGGCGGTGCAAAGCCTCAACCCCGACCTGAAAGCGCCGATTCTCTGTTTTGTCGGCCCGCCGGGAACGGGCAAAACGTCGTTGGGGAAATCGATGGCCCGCGCTCTGGATCGCGCCTTTGTACGACTGTCCCTCGGCGGGGTACGTGATGAGGCGGAAATTCGCGGTCATCGCCGAACCTACGTGGGAGCGATGCCCGGTCGGATCATCCAGGCGATGAAACGCGCCGGAACTCACGATCCGGTCATGTTGCTTGACGAAGTCGACAAACTCGGAGCCGACTTTCGTGGCGATCCGGCAAGTGCATTGCTTGAGGTGCTTGATCCGGAGCAAAACAACTCCTTTTCAGATCACTATATCGAAGTACCCTTTGACCTTTCCCGCGTGGTGTTCCTTACCACCGCAAATTCGTTGCACGGCATCCCCGCAGCCCTCCGCGATCGGCTGGAGATTATTGAAATCCCCGGCTACACCGAGCGGGAGAAACAACGCATCGCCCTCGATTTTCTCGTTCCGGAACAGCTTCGCGAAAACGGCCTCGAGACCGCGTCAATCAAGTTCCGGCGTGATGCGGTTCTGCGGTTGATTCACGAATACACCTCGGAAAGCGGGGTTCGCAACCTGAAACGGGAAATCGCCAACGTGATCAGAAAACTTGCCCGGGAACTGATGGAACAGGGAACCACGGTAACGGAATACCGCCGGACGATCGGCGCTCCAACCGTTTCCAAACTGCTCGGACCGCCCCGATTCCACCACGATGAGGGTGACCGTGAGATTCGCGTACCCGGTGTAGTTCAGGGACTGGCATGGACCGAAAACGGGGGTGTCGTTCTTCCCGTCGAAGTTGTAATCCTGCCGGGGTCCGGCGACCTCCAACTGACCGGCAGCCTCGGCGATGTGATGAAAGAGAGCGCCCGGGCAGCGCTGAGCCATATTCTTGCGCATTCCGCTGAGCTGGGTGTTGCGTTCGACCGGACAACCACATCGATTCACATCCACGTACCGCAGGGAGCGATCCCAAAGGACGGCCCATCGGCGGGAATCACGATGTTTTCTGCCCTTCTCTCCGCTCTGTCCGGGCGCGTCATTCGCAGTGATACCGCGATGACCGGAGAAATCACCCTGAGCGGGCGCGTTCTTGCAATCGGGGGACTCAAGGAAAAAATGCTCGCTGCGCGCCGGCGGGGCATCTCCCGGGTTATCCTTCCCGAGGGAAACCGGAACGACCTGGAGGCACTTCCCCAGGACGTGCGAACCGGTATCGAGTGTGTTCTGCTCAAAACGGTGGATGCTCTACCGGAACACCTGTTCTGAAAGAAACTCCGTTCTCGTGGGATGGCAAGCGCTACGGACCGCCCCGTTGTGAAACGGGGGCGAGACAAACTATACTCGCGAGTACAACGCGGAGGTTACACCATGAACTCGATCGTCGGACGGTCCCTGCTTACTCTCACCGATTTCTCCACCGAGGAGTTGCGTTTTATCCTCGACGTTTCACATCAGGTGAAACGGGAACGCCGCGCGGGAGAACACCATTCACGATTCGCCGGCAAAAGCCTGGCGATGATCTTCGAAAAACGCTCGACCCGGACGCGGGCGGCGTTCGAGACCGCATTTGGTGAAGAGGGCGGTCATCCGGTTTTTCTTTCAAGTCAGGATATTCAGCTTGGTGCAAAAGAGACGATCGAGGATACCGCGCGAGTCCTCGGTCGGATGTTTGATATCATCGAGTTCCGCGGATTTGAGCAGCGCGCGGTCGAAGTGCTGGCGTCTTTTTCGGGGGTACCGGTCATCAACGGATTGACCGATATGTTCCATCCGACCCAGGCGCTCGCAGACCTGATGACGATCGAAGAGCATATGGGAACACTGGCCGGCGTCCAGAGCGTTTATATCGGCGACGGTCACAACAACGTGTCGATCAGCCTCATGCTTGGTGCGGCGCGCATGGGTATGAATCACTGCGTTATCTGCCCGGCAGAGCGGACGCCGAATCCGAAATACGTGACGCGCGCGCAGGAATACGCGGAACAAAGCGGCGGATCGATCACCATCGATCACGATCCTCGTTCGATAAACCGGAACACCAACGTCGTGTATACCGATGTCTGGGTATCGATGGGGGAAGAGGATCGCGCAGAAGAGCGGATCGCCCCGCTCCGCCCCTACCAGGTCACCGGTGAACTCATGTCCCGAGCACCCCAGGCTGTCTTTCTGCACTGCCTCCCCGCGGTTCGGGGAAATGAAATGACGACGGAAGTGATTGATGGTCCCCAGTCCCGCGTGTTTGATCAGGCGGAAAACCGGAAGCACACGATTAAGGCGGTAATGCTTGCAACCCTGGGGCTCGCATAGTAGTATTTTTGTATGAAACTCCACAGCCTGTTGGCGATTCTGTTTATCATTCTCGTAATAACCCCATCGACGTTCGGCCAGGAGCAGGACACCGATGAAGAGAGCGATCTCCTTGCGGCAACGGTCTACGTTCAGCGCGTGTACCCGATCTGCCACGGATATACAGTCATCTACACCCGGAGCGATCTGTATCCCGGTGAGGTGTACCTTCCGGGGCGCTGGTTCACGAACGCCGGTGGAAAAGGGTCGATGATCCCCACAAACCACCCAAGTGCGCCGTATATGACCGTTTTTTACGAAGGGGCCGAGTTCAGCCATGTTCGGTTGTTTGTACAGGAAAACCGTAATCACCCCACATGGGGCACGTTGTCGGGGGGCGAAGATCTCTCTGAAGAGTTCGCCGTTGAGACCCTCGAACTAGATTACTGAACTCCCTGTGGACGCCGCACCGATCGTTCCCGCCTCACCCGAGGTACTCCATTTCTTTGAGGAGTACAGCGGGTTTCTTATCCTTGGTCATCGCGAACCGGATGGCGATTGTGTCGGCAGTCAGCTTGCCCTTGGATCGGCGCTTGAACGGGCGGGAAAACGAGTTGTTGTTGCAAATCCGGGGCCATTTGAGAGACCTGAAATCGCGCCGTTTGCCGCCGATTTTGCGACTACGGTTGATATCGGACCGCTTGGCTCACGTCCAGCTGCAATCGTTCTCGACTGTTCCAGCGCAGACCGTCTCGCCGTTCTGGCGGAGAGCACCCGGGATCTCCCGATCCTGGTCATCGACCATCACGCCAGCGGTGCGGTATTCGGAGACGTTCACTTCATCGACCCGCACATCCCGGCGACCACCATCCTCGTCGCAACGCTCATTTCGCAGCTTGGTTACACCGTCACACCCCGGGAAGCGTTTCTTCTTTTCCTGGGGCTTGTAACCGACACCGGCTTTTTCCGATTTCTTGGGGCCGGAGAGACAACCGCGTTCCGGACAGCCACCGCCTTGAGTGAAGCGGGCGCGTCACCGCGAGAGATCGATTTTCACATCCGTAACGGGCGTTCTTTTGAAAGCAGAAAACTGATCAGCCGGATGCTGGACCGCGTCGAGCGTCTGCGGGACGGCCGCATTCTGTTGACCTATCAGACGCAGGCAGACGAACGCGAACTCGGATCACGCAGAGATTCCGACGCGCTTAACAGCCTCCTTCTGGCCATTGAAGACGTGGAAATGATCGCCGTGGCCAAAGAGAAACCTGAGGGGTGCACCGTGAGCTTCCGGGCAACCTCCGAGATCGACGTCGGTGAATTGGCCACCGAGTTCGGTGGGGGCGGGCACAAAAAGGCGTCCGGCGCGTTCGTTTCCGACAACCTCGACACGTTCCTCACCCGTTTACGCGCCCGTCTCAACGCGGTCGCGTAATTCTGGCGCACCCGGTTGTAACAGTTTGTAACAGCATAAACGTACTCGCCTCCTGAAGTACTATGGCACAGAAGTTGCTTTGTATGATTGGAGGTCCTTTTTATGATTTCAATAAATTATTCGTATGCTCAGTTCATCTCGGGAACAATAACGTATGACACCCTTATTATCCACTGTTGCCGGTACGTCCGTGACGCGATGGCGCGGCTCTTCGGTATTCCCGGGGACGACCGTGATGACGCGGTGGCGGATTTTTTCCCGCGCCTCGCGCTACTGATTCATCGGTACAGAGACCAGGGGGCGAGTTTTGAAGCGTATCTGATGGTGAGTCTGCGCTTTTTCTGCCGCACCCGACACCGACAACGGGAACGCCTTGAAACGGTCGAGATGCTTGTTCCCGACGTTGAAGACGCCTCATACACTGCGGACGCTCCCCGACCGATCGTGGCAACGTACTCCATACCTGAAGAAGACCCCACCGTAATCGCAGAGAACCCGGAGGTCCCGTTTCTGACAAATACGCGTACAAAAGACACGGTCCGGCGGCAAATGCTGATCTCATTCTGTAAAAATCTTCCGCTTCTTGATGATGAAGATGTTGCTGCCTTCGCCACAACGCTTAAAATTCCCGGGTCACTCCTCGATGCGCTCCAGACCTACGTGAACAACCGCCGGGATCGGTTTGTCCCGCAGCAGTCAGGATACCGGCGCCAACGTGACCGCCATTACACACGGATGCGCGCTCTTGAAGTCCATCTCGCGCCGGGAAGCACCTCCGAAGCCAAATACCAGGTATCTCGCCGGTACCGATTTCATCGCCGACTCTGGCATTACTATTGCAGACGACTGAAACGACAGAAAATCTCCCTCAGCAACGCCGAGTTGAGCGTACTGCTGGGAATCCCGAAAGGTTCGGTTGACACCTCACTGGTTCGTCTCAATCGACGTCTTGAGATTATCCAGAACGCCAGATACGCTACGAAACATGGCACATGCGATTATCCTGGCGTCAAACAACGACCACAAATTTCGGGAAATGACCGGCATCCTGGCCGCCCTGGACGCGCCGGTAGCGCTCCTCCGACCAAAAGACCTTGATTTTCGCTTTGACGTTGTCGAGGACGGAGAGACGTTCGGTCACAACGCCATGTTAAAGGCGTGGGGATTGTATGAGCTTTTACGAGGCATACTCCGACCAGGAGTCACTGCCTCAATTTCTCCGGAGACGCTGGCCCACCGGGTGGATGAACGCTTTGGCGGGGATGTTCCGGCGGTCCTGTCCGATGATTCGGGTCTCTGCGTTCACGCCCTCGACAACGGTCCGGGGATCCGTTCCGCCCGGTTTGGTGATGATACCGACACGCCCCCCACCGACGACGAGGGACGTAACGATCTCCTGTTGCAGACACTGCTTGATACCGACGATCGCGCCGCTCATTACGTGTGTAACGCCGTATTGATTCAGACGCCGGAACGATACGTACAAGTCGAGACGCCGTGGCACGGCGAAGTCCTGTGGGAGCGCATACCGGGAAGTACCGGATTCGGATACGATCCCGTTATCTGGTTACCTGAATACGAAAACTCGGTAGCCCGAATACCGCAGGAACAAAAAGACCGCATATCCCACCGGGCGCAGGCGGTCGGCGCCATCATGCGCGCTACCGGAATCGTATAGACCACGATTTCTTGACAGCTCCCGAAAAAGGTCCTATTTTTCGCGGCATGCAATCTATCATGACCCGGGATCAACAGAACCCGCAGGACACATGGGACCTTTCCTCCCTCTACGACAGTGATGCAGCGTGGGAGACCGACCTTGAACGGCTGGCGACGTATCCGGATCGCCTGGACGAGTACCCGGGAACGCTTGATCAATCAGCGGACCACCTGCAGGAGTATCTCGACCTGACCGTTGAGGTGGGTATCCTCGAAGAACAATTGGGGTATTACGCGATGCTCCGTCAATCCGAGGATGCCGGAAACAGCGCCCACCAGGATCGCTTCAGCCGCTATGTGCAGGTGG
>JAQIBO010000218.1 GCA_027859055.1 Spirochaeta sp. | reverse complement strand
GGCGGAGACCGGCGACGCCGCCGGCGCTCACGCCGACGCAACCGGGGTCACTGCAAGTCACGGGCTTGAGCACCGCATGACGATGCTGGCGTTGCAGATCGGCATCATTCTGTTTGCCGGGTACTTTGGGACCCGCATCGCCCGGCGACTGAAAGTTCCGTTGATCCTTGGCGAGCTGATGGCGGGTATCGTGATTGGTCCCTATGCGCTTGGTGCCCTGGCGTTTCCCGGCTATCCTGAAGGACTGTTTCCCCGGGCGGCAAATGCGCTCTCGATATCGCCGGAGCTGTACGGGTTTGCCGTGGTTGCGTCGATCGTCCTGCTCTTTCTGATGGGACTGCAGACCGATCTGCGCCTCTTTTTGCGCTTTGCCGTGAAGGGAAGCGTGGTCGGGCTGAGCGGGGCGGTTCTTTCGGTCATTGCGGGGCTCACCGTCGGCAGGTTGATGCTTGGGGCCGGTCCGGGAGATCCGCGCAGCCTCTTCCTTGGTGTGGTGGCGATCGCCACCTCCGTCGATATCACCGGGCGAATCCTCAGTGAGCGCCACAAGATGGCCAGCCCGGAAGGGGTGACGATTCTGTCCGCCTCGGTGATTGAGGACGTAATCGGCATTACCCTGCTGGCGGTGGTCCTTGGCGTGGACGCGATGCGTGACGTAGCCGGTAACGGCGCCGTAGCGAGGGAGGTGATCGAAATTGCCGGTCGCGCCCTGGCGGTCTGGCTCGGTTTCACGACGCTGGGAATTGTCTTTTCCCGGCGCATCAGCGCGCTGCTGAAAAGTGTCGGAAATCCCGCGCAGATCGCGGTGCTCTCTCTTGGCCTTGCGCTGATTCTGGCCGGACTGTTTGAGGCGGCGGGCCTTGCGATGATCATCGGGGCGTACGTAATGGGCCTCTCCCTGGCAAATACGGATATCGCCTACGTGGTTCAGGAAAAGATTGAGACGGTGCACCAGTTCTTTGATCCGATCTTTTTCACCGTTATCGGTATGCTGATCAACGTCTCGGTAATTGCCTCGGGGGAGGTGGTTCTGTTTGGCCTGCTTTTTGGAGTGCTTGCCGCGGCGAGTAAGCTGATCGGCTGTGGCGTACCGTCGCTGGGGCTGGGATTCACCCGCGCCGGGGCGTTGCGCATCGCCATGGGAATGGTTCCCCGCGGTGAGGTTGCGCTGGTGATCGCCTCCATCGGTATCGGTTCCGGCATTCTTGACGACCGACTCTTCGGAGTGGTCATCTTCATGACCCTCTTCTCCACGCTGATCGGACCGCCGATCTTTAACCGCATGTTGCAGCGGGATGTCCGCTCAACCCGCAAGACCGTTTCTGACTCCGAGATGGTGACCACCGATTTCGAGTTCGGCTCAGAGGACCTGACCCATTTTCTCCTTGGTGATGTCCTCACCACGATGCGGAACGAAGGCTTTTACGTGAACGCCGCCGAGGGCGATCGCCAAGTCTACCACATGCGCAAGGACTCGGTATTTATAGCGATGATGGCCACCTCGGTGAGCGTCCATTTTACCAGCCGCCGCGAGGACGTCACGCTGGTCAACAACCTGGTCTACGAGTCGATCCTGAGTCTGCAACAGCAGGTCAGCCACATCAGGACGATCGCAAAACCGGTGGAGTTGCGGCGCAATCTGGTGGAGTCCACCAGCCGCGCCGTGGTGGACTGGTACCGGTACCTGCCGCTTGAGTCTATCCATCTGGCGATGCGTGCAACCGACAAGACCGCGGTGATCCGGGAGTTGGTAGCCTCCCTCGTACACGCGGGCAAAATCGCCGACCCGGAACCGGTCCTTGATGCGGTATTCGAGCGCGAACGGTCGATGAGTACCGGCATGCAGCACGGCGTGGCGATTCCCCACGGCCGGTCCGACGCGGTGACATCACTGTCCGTTGCGGTGGGCATTGTGCCGCAGGGTGTGGAGTTTGAATCCCTCGACGGAGAGGCGACAACGATTATCTTTCTGGTGGTATCGCCAAAGGAAAATCCCGGTCCACATCTGCAGGTGCTGGCGGGGATCGCCGGCATCGTCAACAGCGAGGAGGCGCGCACCGCGTTGATGACGATTCCCTCCCGGGCGGATCTGCTGGCCTACCTGGTGAGCCACTCCGCGTCAGCGTGACGGCGGGTGCCGGGGGTGTGGGGC
>JAQIBO010000215.1 GCA_027859055.1 Spirochaeta sp. | reverse complement strand
CGTGGTATTCAGAACAAGCTGCGACACCGGCGCACCGGTCAGCGTCAGCGTCCCGGACAAATTTATGAGCATGGGGTTCGATTCGACGGAGGTAACCACCAGCGTGCCGGTCAACCCGTAACCTGTCAGGGGATCAGTGCATCCGGAAAAGGTGAACGTCTGCGGGCTGACCTGTCCGTCGGCAACGATCCCGGCAGGACCGTTGCTTCCTTCTCCCGCAGCGTACACCCCCATCGCCGAAAGCACCGCATCCAGGGCCGACGCGGTATCGGCTGCTGTGGGAGCCGCTGCACCCCCGCCATCGCTCCCGTTGGACGGGCACCCCGTCACGGCCAGTACAAGGAAAAACACACCAATCACCGGCGAAAGACAGTTGCGCGCGCATATACCGGCCCCGGCGGACTTTTTGGACGCATACTTTTTCGACATAGAGCACCCCCATGTACATTTTGTTCAGGGTACTCCGAATTTTTCCGGAAATGTCACAACTATTCGCACACGTGTGCGAAAAAATATCGCCCGCCCGCTCAATCCGCCGGCCGTACCACGCTCCCCGCGTTCGACCGATCCCCAAGAGGCGCAATTCGCACGTCCTCGAATACCCGCAGGCGCCATCCCAGTTCTTTGATGTCCCGGGAGTTCTCCGATACCGGTACGATCGTACCGATCTGGAGGAGTTCAAGGTACTTTTTAGTGTCGGCGATACGGTTCTTCACGTTTCGATACGTTGAGCACTGCGAGGCGGTCCACTGCCCGGCAAGGCATTGAGTACATTCGCGGAGCGCCTCCGCATGGCGGTCGGTATTCTCATAAAGCTGACCGATCAGTCCTCGACAGGTGATTGGTTGACCGGGGTGCGAGAAGAGCATTTGAACGATACGGCATTCCTGCGGACTCAGGAGCGCCGAAACGTTACGCTCGTCCAGGTGCCACCCGCCGTCGCGGAAGCGAACCGTGCGCTTCGCCCGCTCGTAGAGGGTTGTTCCAACGTATAACATCACAATCCCGAGGATACCGTTGGTGAAGTTGTACGCAATCGATTCGATCCATCGCGGCTCGGCACGGGATACGATCGCGTAGGACATAATCATGATCCAAAGGACCCACAGAACGAACACGACAAGCGCCGCGCGCGCCAGAAGGGGAAAGACAACCGCCCTGTTGCGCACAATTCCCAGATCCTCAATCCGGTACAGAAAGATGGTGAAGTAGATGAGGATTAGCGTAGTGGTGAATGCGAAAAAGTCACGATGGATAAACGCTCCGCACGCCCCGGCGATCCCAACCAACAACACGAAGGAACCAACGAAGCGTGTCCAGAAGAATCGACCCTCCATCGTCGCTATCGCCGTCGTCGGTAGCACAACTGCGGCAACGGCCGAGAACAAATACACCGGGACATAGACGGAAGCGGGAACGACGATCGGTACCGTATCTGTCGGGTTCAGGATCGTCATCACCTCGATAACGATCCACGAGACACCGGACACGGCTCCGATCAATACGCCCATCCCACCTCCATCTGTCCCCGGTTAACCGATTTGGTACTATTCCTTACTCGAATCCGCCCAGAGGTTGATACCGCTGTCCACGGCGAATGAGTCGATTTCGGCGAGCTCTTCGTCGGTGAGGACCGGCGCCCTGGTGGCTGCGATGTTCTCTTCGATCTGACGGAGGCTGCTGGCACCGATCAGAACGGAGGTGATTTCTTTCCGTCTGAGTACCCAGGAGAGCGCCATTTGCGCAAGACTCTGGCCGCGGCGCCGGGCGATCTCGTTGAGCCCCTGAATTCGTTTGATCCGGTCGGGGGTGAGCATGTCCTTGCCAAGGGCGGTTCCCTCCTGCGCGGCCCGGGATCCCTCGGGTACGCCTTTCAGGTATTTGTCGGTGAGCATACCCTGGGCCAGAGGAGAAAAGGCGATACATCCGATTCCCTCCGTCCCGAGGGTGTCGAGAAGCCCTTCACTCTCCACCCAGCGGTTGAGCATTGAGTAGGACGGCTGGTGGATCACCACCGGGGTGCCCATTTCGCGAAGGATCGCCGACGCCTGGGCGGTCTTTTCCGCAGAATACGAGGAGATACCGGCGTACAACGCCTTCCCCTGCCGCACCGCCGTGTCCAGAGCTGACATCGTCTCCTCCAACGGGGTTTCCGGGTCCACCCGATGGGAATAGAAGATATCCACGTACTCCAGCCCCATCCGCTGAAGGCTTTGGTCCAGACTCGCCAGGAGGTATTTTCGCGATCCCCAGTCACCGAACGGCCCCGGCCACATCAGGTACCCCGCCTTGGTGGAGATAATCAGCTCATCCCGATACGGCCGCAGGTCCTGCGCAAAGATCTTTCCGAAGTTTTCCTCTGCCGAGCCGGGTGGGGGCCCGTAGTTGTTGGCCAGGTCAAAGTGGTAGATGCCCATATCGAAGGCGCCGCGGATCATTGTACGGGCGTTTTCAATGGGATGCTGGTCGCCGAAGTTGTGCCAGAGCCCCAGGGACACTTCCGGCAGGATCAGCCCACTGCGGCCGCTGCGGCGGCGACCACACTGTTCGTATCGTGAATCGTTGGCGATGTAGTTCATGTCTGAAAGCGTACACCCGCCCTCGGATACCGTCAACGCGGGCCTGTCCACCAAAGGATCCGGCCCACCGCCCGCTCAGTCGATCGTCCCCACGTACGGCAGCCAACGGTACTTCTGGTCAAAGTCGATTCCGTAGCCAACGATGAACAGGTCGGGAATCTCGCGACCAACGTATTTTACCGGAACCTCGACCTGCCGTCGCGCCGGCTTGTCTATCAACGTACAGATCTCGATGCTCGCAGGTCCCTCAGTGGAGAGCCGGTCGTAGATCTGGTGCAGGGTCAGGCCCGTGTCGATAATGTCCTCGACGATCAGCACATGTCGGTCGTGGACACTTTCGTTGAGTCCTTTCAGCACGACAAGCTCTCCGGTACTCTCCCGTCCGACGTAGGATGTTGCCGCCATGAAATCCACTTCAACGGGGATATCAAGTTGCCGAATCAGGTCCGCCATGAACACAAATGAGCCCTTGAGCAGGCCGACCAGGAGGGGGTCCTTGTCGCGGTAGTCCTCGCAAATTTCAGCGGCAAGGGCGGCCACCGTTTCTTTCAGTTCCGCCTCATCAATCAGCGTTTTCAATTCTGGTTTCATAATGTTTCAGGGTACCCGAAAACGGTCGCCAGGGACAGTCGGTATCAGATGCCCCCGCCATTCCGTCACCGCGCCGGTGCGTACAATCCCGTCGGCGGTCGCATCCATCCGGTGCAACGTGTTACAATCCGATTTCTATGAATACTTGGCTTACGTTGGAATTCTGGCAGGAACTTGGCCGCGGTTCGGTCGAATGGGCGGTTCGGGTGCTGCCGGCAATCGTGCTCATTCTCATCATTGCGCTGGTTGCGTCATTTCTCATCCGAAAGGTCATCGGACGCGCATCAAACCTGATCGCGACAAACCTCAAGCGGGGTGGGCGGATCGCCCCGGACGAGTTGGACAAGCGGGTGGCAACGCTCACCGGCATCCTGAACGCATCGATCGGACTGGTGTTCTGGCTGGTTGTTTTCATGATGATTCTCCGTCGCCTCGGACTCGATGTCGCCCCGATCATCGCCGGCGCGGGGATCCTCGGTCTTGCCGTGGGCTTTGGCGCCCAGAACCTGGTCCAGGATTTCATCGCCGGATTCTTCATTCTCATGGAGAACCAGGTACGCGCGGGAGATGTGGCAATTATCAACGGAACCGGTGGCATGGTTGAACAAGTCGGACTGCGCACAATCGTTCTTCGCGACGTCTCCGGGGTCGTTCACGTGGTCCAGAACGGCAAGATTAACACCCTCTCCAACATGACCAAGGAGTGGTCGGCGATCGTGTTTGACATCGGTGTTGCCTACAAGGAAGACACGGACAAAGTAGTAGCGGTGATGGAGCGGGTAGCCGCCGAGCTCCGCAACGACGAAACCCTTGGCCCGGATATTACCGACGATCTCGAGGTGTTTGGCGTCGATGCGTTTGGTGACAGCGCAGTGGTAATCAAAGCGCGACTGAAAACAAAGCCGATCCGGCAATGGGCGGTTGGCCGGGAGTACCGACGGCGCCTGAAATACGCCTTTGACCGCGAGGGAATCGAGATTCCCTTTCCGCACCGGACGCTGTACTGGGGTAAGGAAGAGTAGCGTACGCCGCTCCGATTACCAAACCGATGCCGTCGCAGATCGCGCACCTGTTGTGCGCCACTACGAGCACGTCCTCCGGCGCTCCCTCCCGCGGGCCACTTGCAGCGGGAGCGCAGGGCCCGGACCTCTTCTATCATAACCAGCGCCGCCGCCCCACAAGCATTCAGTACGGGACGCTCATGCACCGCCGCGGCTACGGCTCGGTCACCGGCGAGATGGTCGCATACGCGGTTGCCCAGGGTCACGCCCCGTCACATCCGATCGGTTCCTATATCGCCGGATTTGTCAGTCACGCGATCCTCGATCGTCGCCTTCATCCGTATATCAACTACCGCTCGGGGTGGCCCGTACCGGGGAGGGAAGAGACCCGGCGCTACCGGTCAATGCACGCGTTTCTCGAACGCCTCATCGACGTGGCGCTGCTGAAGGAAGTGCGCGGTATTGCACCCAACACCTACGATTTCTACGGTACCCTGAGCACGTTCGGTACCGCCGAGTCGATACCAACTGAGTGGGTCGCGATGATGTACGCCGGCCTGAGCGGCGCATACGAACGGGCGCGAGACGATGCGCGCCTGCTGGAGCGCATCCGAAACGCCTGGATGGACGCCGCCGGGTACTACCAGTTCACCGGGCATGTCGACGGGGAGTATCTGGAGGCGGGATTGGCCCGGGAGGAACACGGCACCGTCCGGCCTGGCTGGCTCTCAATCATCCACCCACCGGAGGTGCCGGAAGATCTCGACGTCCTGAACCTGCAACACGCCGAATGGACTCATCCGTGCTCGTCAAAACGACGATCGACCGAGTCGGTAATCGATATGTTTTCCGATGCGTGTGAAGAGAGCTCCCGCGCCTGCGCTGCGGTATTCAACATATGGACAGAGATGCTTGAAAGCGGCGGGAATTGCGAGACCGACCGCTCCGCCGCTATTTCCGCGATCGCCACAACTGTCGGCGACCACAACCTCAGTGACGGACGTCCGCGCAAACGGCCGTGCCGCCCCCGCCATATGGATCCCCTCCCGTTGCCGGAGTTGCAGGACCGGATCCGGGATTCAATCCGGCGCGGTGACGGCGGTCTTCTTTCATCGGGATGATGTGTGCGCTACGCGTCTTTCCGGGTATTCACCTTCAGAAACGTATACAGACCGCAAAACCCGGTAATCGCCGTGACCAGAAGTACCGCGCCAAACGCCGCCAGCGCCCACCACGCACCACCCTGGACAATTCCGAAACCCAGAAATCCGATCCCGAACACAATTCGCAACACCTTGTCGATTCCACCAACATTCTTAACCATCATTTGCTCCTTGAGTATTGTATTTTTCGAATATAATAAAACTTCTGCTCATCGGACAGCGCGAGCGCGGGAGCGGTAAGTGTGATGCGAAACAACAAGAGACCGGCGCCGGACGTGGCCGTTGTGATCCCCGTGCGCAACATGGAGACTACGGTGAAGCAGGCGGCGGAAAGCATTCTTCAACAGACATACCGTCGCATTCATCTGATCGTCGTCGATGACGGAAGCACCGACTCAACGCCGGACATCCTCGAACGCATCCGCACCGGCGCGCCGGGCGCCGTGACCGTACTCACCACCGGCGCGCACGGTCTGGTCCCCGCCCTGAACGCGGGCATCGCGGCGATCGCAACCGCTGCCCCGACCGCCCGCTATATCGCCCGAATGGACGCAGATGACGTTTCGGCGCCGCAGCGGTTGGAGCGCCAGGTCGATTTCCTTGAAACACACCACGACATCGGCGTGTGCGGCACCCAGGCGACGATGCCCGATACCGGCTCAAACGCCGGCTACCGCCGCTACACCGCCTGGGTAAACGCCCGCATCCATCCGCGCCAGATTCGACGGGCACGCTTTATCGAATCGCCGCTGATCCATCCCACGGTGATGTTCCGCCGGACACTAATCGATCGTTTCGGCGGTTACCGGGACGGCCCGTTTCCCGAGGACTACGAGCTGTGGCTCCGGTGGTTTGAACAGGGTGTGCGCGCCGCGACGATCCCGGAACGCCTCCTCACCTGGAACGACTACCCTGAGCGCTTTTCACGGCAACCGGGACCGCAACAGCGCCAGGAGGCGTTCTTCACGATGAAGTCGGAATACCTTGCCCGGTACGTCCGGGACGTCGCCGGAGATCGCGACATCGTCCTGTGGGGAGCGGGGCGCCGCACCAGGCGCCGCATGGAACCGTTTGACCGGTCGCTCCGGGAATCCCGTAGGGCGGGCGTACGGTCACTTATCGGTATCACCGGGGAAACCGCGACGTGGATCAACGCCTCACGCCTGCCGGTGCTGTCCCCGAATGCCCTTCCAGGCCCCGCCACTGTCTACGTGGTCAGTGCCGTTGCCAATCACGGCGCCCGGCCGGCGATCGCACAGTTCCTCGCCCGTCGCGGCTTCCGATACGAACGCGACTGGATCGCCGCGGCGTAAACGCGCCGGGACGCGTCAGGCGGTTGTTGCAATCTGGCGAATCAGTGCGCCGTCTTCGTTGAATATCCGTGCATCCCGGGAGTCGATTCCGACCCACACCGAGTCGCCCTGGACGGTCCCGCGCAATTCCGGCCCGATTTTTGCCTTGAAGCGGAAGCCATTTGCATCGAGTTCCAGAAGAAGCTGACCGCCGGTGGTAACACTGCTACGGCGCAGCCCCACGCGAACGGAACCGTCCCGTGCAGCGGAAAAGATCCCGATCTTTTCCGGACGAATACCGACCGTCACTTTCTGGCCTTCCTCTACCCCGCCGGTGATAGGTAGACGCATGTTCACGTCGCGAAGCAGGGCGGAAAACGCCTGACCGTTGCGCTCAACCCGGGCAGGAAGGAACGTCATTCCGGGGTTTCCAAGAAACCACCCGGCAAACGTGTCTTCCGGCTCGTTGTACAGCGTCCGTGGATCGTTGTACTGGGCGATCCGTCCCTCTTCCATCAGCGCAATCCGATCGGCGAGGGTCATCGCCTCGGTCTGGTCATGGGTCACATACACAATCGTCTGGTTTATCTCCTGAGTGAGGATCTTGAACGACCGTTTGAACGCGAGTTTCGAAGCGGAGTCAACGTTGGTCATCGGCTCGTCAAAGAGAATAATCGACGGTTTTCGCGCGACTTCCCGGGCTACCGCGACTTTCTGGCGTTCCACGCTACTGAGCGATTCGACCGGGACGTCCCTCCGTCCCCGGAGCTCCAGCAAACTGAGAACCTCTTCGGTTCGTGCGGCGATCGTCGGACGGTCTATTCTGGCCGCTTTGAGGGGAGCTGCGACGTTTTCCTCTACGGTCATCCCGCGGTACACGACCGGATACTGAAACACCATGCCGATATTGCGATCCCGCGGTGACAGATCGGTCACTTCCCGGTCTCCAAAGAATACGCGACCACCGGTAGGAGTCTCCAGACCAGCTATCATTCGCAGCAGCGTTGTCTTGCCGCACCCGGAGGGGCCAAGCAAACAGGTCACCTTGCCGTCGGCAAAATCGAACGTCAAATCATCGACAGCCGCGAGCGTCCCAAACATCTTGGTAAGCTTTTCTGTTCTAATTCCGGACATCTGCAAGTTCCTCACTGTTGGCGATAAATGCACCGGTCTCGCGATCAAACAACCCGATTTGTCCGGTCTGGATGCGGAATCGCGCCGTCTTTCCGCCGAGATACTCGTCGGCTTCATGGCGGACCACCGATCGCAGTTCGAGTCCCTCTACGGTGAGATACACTATCTGCTCTCCGCCGAGATCCTCCCGCAACTGGATGTGCCCGTCAAACTCTACCGAGGAATCCGCTCCGGCCCCTTCGGTGACCAGCTCGATATCCTCCGGCTTGATAACCGCCACAATCTCCTGGCCGGTCACCACATCGGTCCGGTCCGGCAGCTGCACCGCCCCAAGCCCTGGTATCTCGCAGGTTTTTGTGTCTCCGCTGATTTTGACCGTTGCAGAAAGAGAGTTGCTGATCGGAAAGCTCATCCGTTCCGCGGGAAAAATGTGGCGGGGCATCATGTAAATGTCCACGGGAGGCTGGTCGTCAACGATGCGACCGCTGTGTACTGCCAGAATACGCTTACCCAGACTGAGCGCTTCCATGGGATCCGAGGTCGCGTACAGAAACGTCGCACCAAGTTTTTCCTGAAGCCCTCGCAGGTCATCAACCAGTTGCTCCCGCAGTTTGAAGTCCAGGCCGGCCAGCGGGTCATCGAGAATGAAG
>JAQIBO010000320.1 GCA_027859055.1 Spirochaeta sp. | reverse complement strand
GCGGAAACACCGCCGATCCAGTGACGGTAGCGGCGCTCGTCGATCATCTTTGCGCCACCAGGTCAAACTGGTGGGCGGCAAACAGCAGCGTACCGGCGCGCACCTGCTCGCGGCGAACGCTGAGCCAGCGGGTGAGCTGCTCCCGGGTCACGCCGCACGTCGGTTCGCGGAGGATCAACTCACTGACAGAGCTTTCGAGCATATCGAGCACGGTGGAGATGAGTACTTCATGCTCGGTATCCGGCGCCCCGGGGTGCGGGGTAACGATCCAGTCCGAGGCGGCAACGTCGAGAACGGTGTACCCCGCGGCGATAAGGGCGGGAATATGGCGGCGGGCGAATCCGCCGGTCATCGTCCGGTGGTAGGCGTTCAGAATCGCCGTGTCCAGTTCCGGTTCAACGACCGGTTCCAGGATCGTAACCCCGTCAAAGATGATCGTCCCGTACAGGATTCCGCCGGGACGAAGAAACCGGTCCAGAATCCGCGGGAGTTCGGCAGACGGAAAGAGGTCCAGGACGGCGTGGGCGATCACCGCATCGTAACTTCCGACGGTGTCGGAAGCGGCGATATCACCGTCGAAAACCCGCCCGGAGGTGATTTCCGGGGCGTCCGCGATGCGCCGTTGCAGGTGCGCTGCAGTCTCCGGGTTGTATTCCCACGCGTCGTAGTGAAGCCCCCGGGTACCGTCGGCGGTCAGTCGGGGAAACGCGTTCCACTCACGGAGCCGTTCCACCATCGTGCCGCTGCCGGCGCCGAGTTCGACGATCCGCAGCGGTTCATCAGGCGCCCCCCCCACCTCGCTGAGAAACCGCTCCCACAGGCGCGGGTGGATCGACCGGTCGTCTATTGTACGTTTTGCCTCAAGGTAGGTTGTGTGCATCCCTGTCAAGATACCACCTGTCACTGCCACCGTGCACTATCGCTCACCCGGGCCTCCAGACCGTCCCAGGCACCGCCCGATCGGCGGGGAAAGAGATCAAGTCCGGTGCGCTCTTCCACCTCATCGACGGAGACCAGAAACGCCGCCGGAGACGAGGCGGAGAAGCCCTGCTGCGGCATGATAAATGCGGCAAGATGGCGGCCGGGAATCATCACAACTTTCCAGAAACCGGTCGGCACCGTGTGCGGTTCGTCGGCGCCGGGTAACGGCGGCATCGGCGTTCCGTCGTACAGCGGGCCGGTAGTCACGTAGACCTCGTGGTGTTCAAGCACCAGCTCGCGGACGCGCTCTTCCAGTTGGCGCCAGGGACCGCGGTTGAGCTGCGCCGTCTGCGGCACGATGTTGGAGTAGTAGTTCACGCTGGAGGCGGCGGTGCTCCCTACAAAGGAGCCGAGCGGTGCCAGGTGGCCCCGATCGTAGCGGTGTGCCTGGTAGGCGCCGCTGTAGTCATCGGGGCCGGACGGTTCCAGCGTCTCGTCGGCGTCCAGCCAGGGGTCACTGCGCCAGTCCCGGGCGAGGTCGAGCTCGCCGTAGACCTCGGCGGGGGTCAGGCGATAGGCGACCCAGTCGGCGAAGCGGGTGGTGTCGTTCGCACTGAGGGCGTACAGGTCGCGGATGACGAGGTCGTTGGAAGGCGGTGTTCCCGCGGGCATTCCGTCCGGGAAGTGCTCACTGTGGATCTCCTGGGCGCCCGCGGCGGGGAGCGCCGCCAGACAGAGCACCGCGGCGACCAGCACGCCGCTTAATACGCGGGACGGGTACACCGCTCGCCCCGCTGCGAGGCGCCGCCGGCGGTCCGGTGGGCACCGCCGCCACGTGGCTGCCGGCTGCGGCTTCACACGTTTCCCCGTTTCAGCACCGCCTCAACGCGAGTTCGAAATTGATCGGTTTCCATGGAAACCTGGCGGATGAAACTGTTGTCATCTATTGAACCGATCGCGGCATCCATCTCTTCCGGAGTGCGGTAGGTGGCGATCCGGAACGGGTTTTCGTAGTCTTTCTGGCGACTGCTGTACACACGGTCGCGGATCAACTCCTGGATGCCAATCGCCCGGGTGAGGAAATCGGCGAGGTGGGCGGATTCGGTCAACAGCTGATACACCCCCCAGGCGTGGCAGGTGACCTCGTCGGTGTAGCTCTCGGCAAGCTCGTCGTACCGCCGGTGGATCGCGTCCCAGGAGTCAAGGGACCCCGTGTTGATGTCGCCGCGAAGCTGCGTGACCGCGTGTTCAGGTACCAGCTGGCCGCCGAGATTGACCCAGGAGGCGGTGCGCGACGTATCACACCGGGCTGCCAGACGTTCTGCAGTGAGCGTGGGGTCACGTTCCAGCGCGGCGAGAATATGGCGTGCCGCGTAGTGGTGCAGCATCTCGCCGTACGCCTCCCACCCTTCCCGGGCGCGCAGGATCACCGCCGGGCGCCGGGACTTTTCAATTCCGCGAACTGCGAGGAGCGTTTCATCAAGGGCGCTGTCGTCACCGGAGAGGACGCGCTGTCCCGTCTCGCGGAGCGCGGTCGTATCCGCGTCGGCGGCCGCAACGTTCTCCGGATAGGTCCCCGCCGCCGGCTGCCAGCGCAACGGGGCTCCCTCGACGGCGGCCCCGGCCCACCGTTCCAGAAGTGTCCGCGCCGCGATGATCTCTTCCGCCGTATCCGGGGCAACCGCGTCAAAGTGAATATGCTGGGATCGGTGAATGCGGGTATCCCGGGCGCCGAATTTCCAGCTGTTCCGGGCGAGGGCGTACATGTTGCGCGTCCACCAGAACGCGGGGGTCAGTTCCAGTCGTCCCGCGGCGACATTATCCGCCAGAAGTGAGAACGGCAGCGGAACATCCAGTTCCGCCGGGTAGTCACCTTTACTGACAAGGACAAAGGAGGCGAAGCGGGAGGAGTGTGTGAGGGTGGTGCTGAGCCCCGGCCAGAAGCCGCGCCCGGCGACGATTTCGTTGTCGTTGCTGCGGCTATTGTGGTTGGACCCGATGGTGGCACCGGCGGCGATGTTGCTTTGTCCACCGATGAGCGCCGCAACGAGAAAGGAGTTGTTGTGGTGCTGTTCGTGGGCGGGAAAGATAAGGTTGTTAAGCAGTTCGCAGCAGGATACCGTGCTGTTGTCGCCGAGAAAGGAGTGGATCAGCCGCGCTCCGTACTTGAGGCTGCTGTTGTTGCCCATGATGAAGCGCACCGCTTTACAACCGTAAAAGATGCGGCAGCCGTACCCGATTATCCCGTTGACCAGCTCCACGCCCTCGCCGATTTGCGTCGGTTCGTCGCCGTCGGAGTTGATCGTCAGGTTTTTCAGTTTGTTGGCACCCTTTATGTAACAGTGGCCACCGGTCCTGACGTCTTTGACGATGCGGGTGTTCTTGAGCACGCTCTGGGTTCCGATTTCGCCGTAGTATCCGCGGGTCGCGTCCGTGCGCTGTTGCGTCAGTTCGCGCAGGCGCGTTTGCAGGCGGGTGTCGTCGCGGTAGCGCGCCCACAGGTAGGCGTCGGCGGTGGTCATGCCGTCAAACGGATCCACCGCGCGGCTCCCGGTTTCATTTATCACGTCGAGGGTGACGCGCACCTCTTCGTCTTCACCGTCTTTGAGAACGCCGTTTCCAAACTTGGCATGGTCACTGACGTGCATCTCGTCGATGTTGGTGAGAATTGCGCGGTCTCCGATGATGTAGTGCGCCAGATAGTGAACGTTGTGGAGGGCGACGTGATCGCCGATGTCGCAGGAGACGATCCGCGAGTTGGTGATGCCCACCGGGAGCTTCAGGTCGTGGTGTTCAAGCACGGCGTCTTCAACGGTGCCGATGCGGACAAAGCCGAAAAAGGAACTGTGCAGGATCTGCTGTGGATCGAACCGGTCGGTTACGCGAATGTCTTCCCACCGGTCGGCGGTGTTGCCGTTCTTGACCAGTGTTTCCACTTCTCCGCTGGTCAGCGAGCGCCAGGAACGCCCGGCGTGGACGAATTGGGTATTCCGAATTGAGTACTGATCGTTTCCCGGTGGCACGTACTCCGGCAGTATGAAATCCGACGCGATCGCATGAGATGGGAGAATTCTGACCGTTTCCATAGCCCCTGATAATTCCATATATCGAACGAAGTATCCACAACCCTGTTGATTTGGCTATAGTGGGGCGATGCAGCACCTGACGCGACGGCAGAAAGCGGGCTACGGCATTGGCGATCTCGGCGGGAACCTGTTTTTTACGATGGCCGGGTTTTATCTGCTCTTTTATCTCACCGATGTGGTTGGCATCGCCGCGGGAATCGCCGGAACGGCGCTGATGATCGGCAAGATCTGGGATGCCGTTACCGACCCGGCGGTGGGGTACCTCTCCGACCGGACGCAGACGCGCTTTGGCCGCCGCCGTCCGTGGCTTTTTGTCGGTGGCTGGCTGACCCTGGGCAGTCTGGTTCTGATGTTTTCTGCTCCGCCCGCCGCGGTAGCCGCATCGGCGGTGGGGCTGTTTGTGTGGGTTGTGTTCGCCAACTGTCTTCTGAACACGGGCTATACCTTTATCAACATTCCCTACGGCGCAATGACCCCGGATCTTACCGATGACTTTCACGAACGAACGGTGCTCAACGGATGGCGCATGAGCTTCGCGGTGGTGGGCACCTTCATCGGCGCCGGGGCGGTACTGCCGCTGGTGTCCGCCTTCGGCGGGGGGACGATCGGATGGACGGGAATGGCGGCGGTGATCGGAACGATCATTCTTGTCACAACCCTGATCGTGGTGGCCAGCGTGCGCGAAAAACCGCGGCCCCCGATCGTCGCCGGGCCCGGCGTGGTACAGTCGTATCTGGAGGTCCTGCGGATCAAGCCGTTCCTTCTGGCCCTGATCCCGTGGTCCCTGCACATCACCGGTGTCAACATTCTCCAGGGCGCCCTGCTCTACTACTTCCGCTTTATCTACGGTGACCCCGGGGCGTTTCAGATCGCCCTTCCGATCCTCCTCGGTACGGCCATACTCGCCATTCCCGTGTGGGTTCGCCTCTCCCGGACAATCGGGAAAC
>JAQIBO010000116.1 GCA_027859055.1 Spirochaeta sp. | reverse complement strand
GCGGCGTCGGCGATGCCCCGTGGCAGCACGACATGGTTGACGTCCACGGGATCGTCGGTTGTCACGGCAGCCGTGTCGGAAGAGCTGTACGACACACCGGAGTCATCCCGCTTGTCGTCGCCCTTACCGGGACCTGCGGCGGCGAAAGCCGGGTCCAGCATCAGATATCGCGCCCGCACCGCAGAGATATTCCCGTGACCCGCGGATCCGGTACCCGCGTCTATCACCAGCTCGCTGACCATCCCCGGCCCGGGCGGTGACGCATAGCCGAGGCAGACAGCTTCAGTGCCGTCGCGCAATTTCCGCGCCTGGTCAATTCTGAGCCGGAGCGGGAAGTAGCGTGGAACTGACAGGAGCTGTACGGCGTTCCGCGTGGCGACCTCCGGGCGGGATCCCTCCGCCGGGCCGGGTACCTCCGTCCCCGACGCGGCAAAAGCGGTTCCACCACCGGTTTTGCCGGACAGCATTCCAAATCCGTACTTCCAGGGGTTGGCGGTTGCCCATTCACGTTCGCGGGAAAACTCTTCGTCGTTCAGTAGATCAACGGCCGCGCCGGCATACCCGGCGTTCCATACGGTGAGACGTCCCGCCTTGATCCAACCCGCCAGGGAGTCTATCAGTGCCCGGCGATCACCGGCGGTCGCCGTAGCAAGTGCCACCGCCGGGGCGTGGATGATCAGAAACGGCGCCGGGTCCCCGTTCGTTTTTTCGCATAACCTATCGACCAGCGCGGCCAGAAACGTCGGAGCTCCCTCTCCGGTGGCGGGTACAGAGAGAAGAATCGGCGTGTAATATTCGTCTTCTACAATATTCATGGTAAATTAGCTGAAAATTCAGTTGATGATTCGGCAAAACATTTGTATCTTTGCCAGCGCATCGGTAGAGATGCGCAATACCGTAATCATACTACACAATTTACACGTATCCAAAGAGGGAGTGTTATGGCGAAACAATTGAGATTTGATGAAGAGGCGCGAAGGGCGCTACTGCAAGGGGTGGAGAAACTGTCTCGCGCTGTGCGGGTGACATTGGGACCCAAAGGGCGAAACGTCCTGCTGGACAAGAAATTCGGTGCCCCCACCGTCACCAAAGACGGCGTGTCCGTAGCGAAAGAGATCGAGTTGGAAGATCCATTTGAAAATATGGGTGCCCAGCTTCTCAAAGAGGTTGCGACAAAAACCAACGACGTAGCTGGTGACGGTACCACTACCGCGACGGTATTGGCGTACAGCATCATCAAGGAAGGACTCAAAAGCGTTGCGGCGGGCATCAGCCCGATGAGTCTCAAACGCGGCATCGACGGTGCGGTGAAAATCGCCGTTGACGAAGTCGGCAAGATGGCCAAAACGATCAAGGATCGGAATGAGATCGCCCAGGTGGCGTCTATCTCTGCCAACAACGACAAAGAGATCGGAAACGAGATCGCCGATGCGATGGAGAAGGTCGGAAAAGACGGCGTTATCACCGTTGAAGAATCCAAGACGATGGAAACGACCACCGACTTTGTTGAAGGTATGCAGTTTGATCGCGGATATCTTTCACCGTATTTCGCGACGGATCGGGAACACATGGTTGCGGTCCATGAGAATCCCTACATTCTGATTCACGACAAGAAGATCTCCAGCATGAAGGACATGCTTCCCGTGCTGGAAAAGGTTGCCCAGGCGGGCAAGCCGATCATCATTATCGCCGAGGACGTGGAAGGCGAGGCGTTGGCCACTCTGGTTGTCAACAACATTCGCGGAACGCTGAACGCCTGTGCGGTCAAAGCACCCGGTTTTGGTGATCGTCGTAAAGCGATGCTGGAAGATATTGCGATCCTCACTGGAGGACAGGTGATCAGTGAAGAGCTTGGCCTCAAGCTTGAAACGGTTGATATCAGTCAGCTCGGTACCGCCCAGTCGGTGAAAGTGGACAAAGAGAACACCACGATTATCAACGGTGCCGGCAAGCAGCAGGACATCAAAGAGCGAACCGCTCAGATCAAGGCGCAGATCGAAGAGACGACCAGCGATTACGATCGTGAGAAACTGCAGGAACGCCTGGCAAAGCTTGCCGGGGGTGTAGCGGTAATCAACGTTGGTGCGGCCACGGAGGTCGAGCTCAAAGAGAAGAAGCACCGTGTAGAAGACGCATTGAGCGCGACACGTGCCGCCGTTGAAGAGGGTATCGTTCCTGGTGGTGGTACCGCACTGGTACAGATTCTCGGGGCGCTGGAAAAGGCGGATATCTCGGTATTCGACAGCGACGGACAGGTTGGTTTCCGGATCGTACAGCGCGCGCTGGAAGAGCCGATGCGGCAGATCGCGATCAACGCCGGAGTCGACGGATCGATCATCGTTGACCGCGCCAAGAAAGAGAAGAAAGGTATCGGTTACGACGCAGCAACCGGGGAATGGGTCAACATGATGCAGGAAGGTATTATCGATCCCGCCAAGGTAACCCGCTCGGCGCTGCAGAACGCCGCATCGATTGCCAGTCTGCTCCTGACCACGGAAGCGGCTATCACCGATCTTCCCGAAAAGGATGACGGACACGCCGGAGGCGGTGGCATGGACGGAATGGGCGGCATGGGAGGCATGGGCGGCATGATGTAATCCGCTCTCCCGCAGCACGATAGAAGTACTGATGGCGGAGCGCGTGCGCTCCGCCATTTTTTATACAACGATTCCAATAATGCACCTGTTCGGAGGAGGCCCACTATGGCGGAGATAAAACGAAGCGATTTCGTGTTCACGATCGGATACCAGGGCGACACTGCGATCGTCGACGGCAGTGCGCGAAAACGGTTTGGAAAACTCGGCGCCCGGGAACTCCTCGAAAAGGGACTGTACCGCTCCGCGTTTTGCGCCGCCCTGTACGACGGGGAGTTGGAGACGTTTCTCCCGGAGTTCCAGGAGACGACCGGTATACCCGCTGAGACACCCGAGGCGCTGCAACGGATGTACGGCGTGTTCGGAGCCCCGGATTCGATCGACAAAGTTTCCGTGATTTCCTGAGTGGTGTCGCTGCAGGGCGCCGCACTGGCACGCATCGACAGACACGCACGGACAGCCAACTTGACCGAGCACTGCGGGCGTGATACCGTAGCCCACGATTTTTCTTATTATAAAGGACAGATAGATGATTGATATCTTGGAGGAATTGCCCGTGCTCATGGGAGCCCCCGCAGGTGGCGCCGGAGGGTCGGGTCCGGCGTCGGTTGCACCGACGTTGGTAACGTTTGGGCTTGTATTTGCGATTTTTTACTTTTTGATCATCCGACCGCAGAACAAGCGCCAAAAAGAGACGAAGCAGATGCTTTCCGCTCTCAAGAAAGGCGATCGTGTTGTGACGATCGGCGGAATTCGTGGAACGATCTTCGCGATAAAGGAAGAGACCGTTGTTCTGAAAGTGGACGACAACACGAAGATCCAGTTCTCCCGTAGCGCCGTGAGCTCGATAGTTGAGAAAAAGGGCGGCGAGAGCAAGGACGAGGCCGAAGCGTCGGCCGATGATGAATCGGACAAAAACTGAGAATCCCACTCTCCAATCGGAGTTAATGAATGAGTAAACGACTACGGCTGTTGATCATTCTGGCGCTCGTGGCTTTTGGTGTGACGGCGTTTTTGCCGACCGTGCGGTGGTATTTCTTCATACCCCAGGACCAAAAGATACTGGCCCAGAGTTCTCGTATTGAAATTCGTGACTGGGCTCGCGCGGAAGCGCGGACCGCTCTCGATGAGCTGCGTACCAGCGCGGACGCGGACGAAGCGCTTCCCGGCGAGTACGATTTCCTCATTGAAACCGCCCGGGAAAACCTGGAGGCGATTGAGGAGCCGGTGCCGGAATCGTGGAACACGACCGATGTGCTGCGGAGCTTTCGCGACCAGAACGAAGCGTTTGAGACGCTGGAGCAGCACTACCGCGATCAGGTGATCGAGCTGAAGGAGATGAAGGAACGGATCGTACAACTCGGTCTGGACCTTTCCGGCGGTATCAGTGTCACCCTTGAAGCGGATCGCGAAAGCCTCACGGAACGGCTGGGCGAGGAACCCTCGGCGGCACAGATGTCCGAGGCGGTTAACCTCGCGGTTGAGATTATCCGCAACCGGATTGACCGGTTTGGCGTTACGGAACCGCAGATCCGAACGACGGAAAACGATCAGATTATCGTTGAAATCCCCGGTGACAACGACCGTGAACGGGTCAACTCGTTCTTACTGGGACGGGGAAGTCTCAATTTTCATATCGTGAACGACGAAGCAACGGCTCAATTGATCGAGGTGCAGAATAACAATCCCGGGTGGAGTCCTGAAATCGACGGAACGCCCGACTTTCTTCCTGCGGGGTCGGAAATCGTTGAGTACGTCACCCGTGACGAATACGGGATCGACGAGCGTGTGCGCTGGATCGTGATCTACGAAGACGTGGGTGAGTACGGTCTTGACGGTGCCCACATTACCGATGCCCAGGTTGCCCGGGACCAGCTCACCAACCAGCCGACAGTCAACTTTGTCCTTGATTCAGAGGGCGCGGATATCTTTGCCGGATTGACCCGGGACAACGTCGGCAGTTCTCTTGCGATCGTCATGGACGACAAGGTGCGCGCGTACGCCCGCATCCAGGAAGAGATTCCCACCGGACAGGTGCGCATTACCGGCTTCAGCAACGAAGAGGCAACCAACATCGCGCTGGTGCTCCGTACCGCAGCGCTGCCGATCGACCTCGAGATTGTGAACCAGCAGGTTGTCGGGGCAAGCCTCGGTGAACGGGCGATCGAAGTTGGCCTGCAGTCCATTTTGCTTGGGTTTGTTCTGATCATCCTGTTCATGCTGGTCTACTACAAGGGAGCGGGAGTGGTCGCCGACGTTGCGCTGATTCTGAACCTCTTTTTCATCGTTGCGGTTCTGTCCGCGTTCAATCTGACGCTTACGCTGACCAGTATCGCCGGTATCATTCTTACCGTTGGTATGGCAGTTGATGCGAACGTGATCATCTTTGAACGCATCAAGGAAGAATATCGGCTCGGGAAAGGTGCCCGCGCCTCGGTGACAGCCGGTTTTCAGAAAGCGTTCTGGACCGTTATGGATGCCAACGTGACAACCTTTATCGCGGCGCTGTTTCTGTCGCAACTTGGAACCGGCCCTATTCAGGGGTTTGCGGTCACTCTGGCGGTCGGTATCGTCTCGTCGATGTTTACCGCACTGGTGGTCACGCGCCTGTTCTTTGACTTCAGCACGGAGACGTTGAAACGGTCCAAGCTGAGCATCGCCTGGAGGAACGCATGAAACGAGTATTCGACTTCATGAAATCCCGGGGGGTGATGCTGATCATCTCCGCCCTGGTTATCGTCGGCGGTATCGCCGGCACCGTTGCACGGGGTGGTTTCAACCTCGGCATTGACTTTGAAGCAGGGCTGAATCTGACCGTCTCCATGACCGGAAGTGGTGTAGATGCGGACGTGGCCGATGTGCGCGAAGTTCTCTCTGAGTATGAGAGCGCCCAGATTCAGCGCCTGGGAGACGCCGCGGACAACGAGTTTGTGATTCGGGTGCGCGACGATGGCACCGTTGAGGACTTTGAACAGGTTGTCAGCGCGGATATTCTTCAGGAGTTACGCAGCGGGTTTCCCGACGCGCGTATTCAGGAACTTCAGGCGTCGTACGTAGGTCCTCGCTTCTCCGAGGATCTGACGCGTCAGGCGGTGGTTCTTACCGTATTCGCCCTCCTGCTTATCCTTGCGTATCTCTGGTTTCGGTTTCGGCTTGGTTACGCCCTGGCGTCGATTTCGGCGTTGTTGCACGACGTTTTGATCATTCTTGGAGTGATCGGTACGTTCCAACTCGAGGTGTCCACGGCGACGATCGCCGCGGTCCTTACGATCATCGGGTACTCGCTGAACGATACGATCGTCATTTTTGACCGAATCCGCGAAAACGAAACGCTGCTTCGCGAAAGCTCGTTTCGGACGGTGATCAACACCAGTATCAGCCAGAGTCTGAGTCGGACGCTGATCACTTCGTTGACAACGCTCCTGGCAGTAACGGCGATCTTCGTGTTCAGTACGGGACAGATAGAGCTGTTCGCGCTCAAGCTGATCATCGGGGTGATTGTCGGTACCTACTCTTCGGTCTTTGTGGCCTCGCCGGTACTCCTGACGTGGCATACGCGCGCCCTCGCCCGTCGCAAACGGAAGGATCTGGAAAAGTACCACAAGGGAGCCGTCGGTAAGAGCGGCGAAACCAGCGGGTCTTCCGGAACGGCAGCCGCCACAACGGCTCAGACAGCAGCGGCCGCGGCGGATGTGGAAGCGACAAAGCGCGCGATAGCGGCGCAACGCAGTAAGAAAAAGGGCAAGAAGTCGCGATAGCGATGAACCACAACGCCCCCGAAACGTTCACAGCCCGCGGCGTCTTCTGGCGTGGATATGCTCAGGAGGCGACCGGAACCCCACTGGTCATACTCCACGGGCTGTTCGGTTCCGGCGACAACTGGCACAGCCAGGCGCGGGCCCTTGCCGCAGACCGGCCGGTGCTGGTGGCGGACATGCCGAATCACGGTCAGTCCGAGCATGTTGTTGAGATGGGTTATCC
>JAQIBO010000041.1 GCA_027859055.1 Spirochaeta sp. | reverse complement strand
TGGCACGCTGCAAACCACGACTATCGCGGTGACCTGGACAGCATCCCTCGCACGGTCGTTTCGCGCTTGCGGTCCAAGATAAGTTTTCCTATAATTCCAAGATAAGTTTTCCTATAATTTGATGAGTCTCCCCGGGTTGCGAAACGCCGGCTGCGATACTACTCAAGTATCGTCTCCCTGGTTGCCGGAGGTGCAGCATGAGCTCATTTGCCGACACGAAAGCACTGTTGGAGTCGTTGAAGCTCAAGGGAGCGGCGAAGAAGCTTGACGGACTCCTGGAAGTGGCAGAAAGCGAAGAGCTTTCCTTCTCGGCGTTTGGGATACTATAAAACTTGGTGGATAGAAAAAGGAAAAGGGCATACCCTTCGGATAACAACCAAATCATTCGAAGGAGTTACGTATGCCCCACACCCAATCTACCTCACCACAGCCGGAAGAGCAATCGATCGAAACAATCGATGATGTTCTTCAGAAAATTGCTCGAGAAGGAGCTCGCTCGTTGCTTCAACGCGCCCTGGAAGCCGAAATCGCCGATCACCTCGACCGGTACGCCGATTTACTCACTGAGGATGACCGACAGGCGGTCGTACGGAACGGATCAGCTCCGGAACGAACGATACTGACCGGTGTCGGGCCGGTGAAAGTCCAACGCCCTCGCGTCGATGAACGAGAAGCGGTGAAAGGAAATCCAGAGCACAAACGGTTCACCAGCTCCGTTCTTCCGCGATTTCTGCGCCGTACGCCCACCATCGAAGGAGTTGTCGCCACGCTCTATCTGAAAGGGATCAGTACGAACGATTTCGATGCGGCGTTACAGGCAATCTACGGCGAGGATGCCGGCAGCCTTTCAGCAAGCACCGTGAGCCGTCTCAAGGACGCCTGGCACGAGGAATATGAGCAGTGGCGCAAGGCGACGCTCTCCAGCAATCAATACGCGTACATCTGGGCCGACGGGGTGTATTTCAATGCCCGAATTGAGGGCGATCGGAGCTGCATCCTGGTGATCATTGGAGCCAAGTTCAATGGAGACAAGGAATTACTCGCCATGGCCGCCGGGTATCGCGAAAGCGAGGACAGCTGGAAGGAACTTCTGCTTGAGCTCCAGGAACGTGGTATGACGATCGATCCTAAGCTCGCGATCGCCGACGGTGCCCTTGGTTTCTGGAAAGCTCTTCCACAGGTCTTTCCGACGACGAAAACGCAACGGTGCTGGGTGCACAAGACCGCCAACGTCCTCGACAAGCTTCCCAAGCGCGTGCAGCCGCGGGCAAAGACGCTCCTTCACGATATCTACATGGCCGATACGGAGGAAAATGCCAACAAAGCGTTCGATCATTTCGTGAAGGCCTACGAGGATAAGTTTCCAAAGGCCGTTGAGACGCTTACGAAGGATCGCGATCAACTCATGGCGTTTTATTCGTTTCCCGCCGCGCACTGGAAGCATATCCGCAGTACTAACGTCATTGAGAGCGTGTTTGCGACCGTTCGACTGAGGACCTACAAAACCAAGGGAATGGGAACTCACCGCGCTACCCTCGCGATGGCGTTCAAGCTGATTCAGGAAGCCCAGAAAACGTGGCGGAAGATCGCCAAATGGCAGCAGTTGGAACTCGTTCAAGCCGGACGAGCATTCAGAGACGGAGTCCTCGTAGAGGATTCAGCAGCATAGGTCGGAATTCCGAAGGGTTGTCCGTCCACCAAGATTGACAATATCCCGTTTGAGTTACCTTGTTACCAGAGGTAGAGCGATGAGTGTTCAGATACCATTGGATACGATGACAGTCGAAGAAAAACTTAAGGCAATGGAAGATATCTGGGCCGATCTGCGTAAACAGCCTGACGACATCCCGTCACCGGACTGGCATCACGACGTATTGAATGCGCGGGAACGGAACGACGGCTCTGCAGTATACGAGGATTGGACCGTCGCCAAGGAACGGATTCGCAAAAAACTCCAATGAGGATCGCGATTTCCGACGACGCGGAGAATGATCTCGTCGACGGAGCTCGGTTCTATGATTCTCTCGAACACGGACTCGGCGGCTATTTCATCGATTCGCTACTTTCCGACATTGACTCCTTGCTCTTATACGCCGGTATTCACGTAAAAGTTTGGGGATACTACCGTTTGCTGTCACAACGATTCCCATACGCCGTTTACTATTCGCTTGAGGACGATCTGGTACGTATTCACGCGGTACTCGACTGCCGCCAAGATCCGGACAAGACGCGGAACCGCATACAACCGTAGTCCTCATGAGTGTTCGGAAACGCCATGTACGAGGAAGGGATTGCATCGGAGCGGCCGACGCCTCGGAAAAAACTCCTCTCGGAAATAATCGAGGCGCTGAACGAACTATTCGACGCGGAAACGAGCGACGAAGACAAACTTCACTACGCCCGGGGCTGGTCATTCGCTATCGTTCATTTGTAAGCCCATGCAAATGGCGGCAATTGACCATCATTACTACTGCAGGTATATGAACGGTTCGGAGAGTGTATGCAGCCCATCGACGAGCCTCGTTGCCGAAAACTATCGCTTACGTTGCAGGAATTCGACTCCGGCATTACAGTCATATTCTATTGAATTATGGTGACATACGAGTGGGACGATCACAAGGCAACAACCAATGAGCGAAAGCATGGTACGGGCTTTGCAGAAGGCGCTTCAGTTTTCGACGACCCAATGACTGTTTCAATCGCTGATCCTGATCACTCTCAGTCCGAGGACCGATGGATCAGTATTGGCATGGCAGCTACCGGCAGACTCTTGGTCGTCGTGCATACGCGCTCGTATGTCGACGAGAGCCATGAGGTAATCCGTCTTATTTCCGCCCGTCCGGCGACAAGTCGCGAGCGGAGGGTGTATACTAATGGGTAGAAAGCATATGAGAGATGAGTACGATTTTTCGAACGGAACACGCGGCCGCTTCTACCGACCCGATGAACCCAAGCGTTACGTCATCACCCTCGATCATCGTCCGAATGCCGGGCACTTTGAGATCTACACCGATGAACTCGGAGCGTTCCACTATCGAGTAAAGACCGAAGACGGAGATACTCTTGTTACCAGCGGTCCCTACCAATCTCGTAGCGACGTTCTGGAGGCGGTAGAAAAGCTACGCGAAACGGTGATCGGTGCTGAAGCAGTAGAAGCATCGTAAAAGCTCACATTCCGGACAAACAGTTGTCGCGTCCAAATCATCGATGGAAAGGTGCCAAAACTTCACGGCTATGACGGAGATAAAATCAGTTTGATGCGGAAGCGAACGGGCTTCACGAAAGTGACTTGTAAGCTCTGGCGAAGACTTCGGCCGCATCACGAAGCTCGACTTCCCCTTCGTCTATCTCTCGGCATCGCTTGCGAACCTCGTCGCTCCACGCCGGAGAAAGAACTTCGCCGGGAGCGGTGTCAAGACTTTCCAGAAGTCGCTCCGCTACAAACGCACGGGCTTGCGGGGAGAGGGACAACGCCTCCGCAACGATTTTTTGTGCCGTCATGCTCATAATCGAAGATTACAAATAGGGAACTGCGTGGTCAATCTGCCGCGTTGACTCGCAAATAAAAGTACCGTAAACAATGCTCACACAATCGATGCGTGGCGAGCGAACACGGGACCAGCGTTGATAAGCGATGGTGTTACCGGAGCTAGAGCGATGAGTGTTCAGATACCATTGGATACGATGACAGTCGAAGAAAAACTTAAGGCAATGGAAGACATCTGGGCCGATCTGCGTAAACAACCTGACGACATGCCGTCACCGGATTGGCATCACGACGTATTGAATGAGCGGGAACGGAACGACGGTTCCACAGTATACGAGGATTGGACCGTCGCCACGGAACGGATGGGCAAAAACCGCATGCAACCGTAGTCCTCGTGAGAGATAGGTAACGCCGGCTTCCGTAATGTGAGCGATTTACGTCCCTGGATCGGCGCGATCCGTCGGTGCTATGAGATCATCAATAGAGGCAAAACTAACCTCACCGGCGTCCTCACGTACTTCAAATCCCTCAATCACGGCGCGATCTTGCATTTCTTCGTATAAATCCCACAGTGCCTTTTTAATAACAGCGGACGTGTCCATACGGAGCGTTTGTGTTAATACGTTTAACGCCTTTTCCTCATCGGTGTTAAATCGGACGGATTTCACTCCCATAGTTTGTACACCTCCTCCCGCTTGCCGACATAAACGACTGCAATTCCAGAATCTTCAAAATAGAAGATTGCACGATACTTCCCCTTACGTAAACGATAGTACGTTCTTCTGTAGGGTCCCCGCATTTCTTTAACGTCAAAGAGATTCAAATCTCTCGTCTGATCCAGTGCGTTCAGTGCATTATGGATTGTCCTGATGACGTCCTGTGGAATAGTTCGCTTCTTTACTTGTTTACGAACTGCAGACTCGTACCGGACCATGTATACAATGTATTACACGGCATTCCCGTCGTCAAGATTCAATAGAGACACTGAACGGACAACCCTTTGCCGCCACGCCCGAATTCGGTCCTCGCCGGATTTCTATACGACGTTCCGGAATCGGTATATCGTAATCAAAAGGTACCCGGAGGGCGTTTTGGAGCGCACTACGACACAGTTACAGGTTGACGATCCCGTCCTGCAGACATTTCTTGACTTGCTCAACTAAAAGCTCGGGACGCGCCTGCGGGAAGTGTTGCTCTTTGGTTCCATCGTCTATACGCCTGAAATCTGGCAGAAAAGCAAACACGGTCCCCTGGGTATGAACGTCCTCGCCCAGGGCAGGCAAATTGCGTGAACCGCGTCGATAGTTCGTTCCCCAAGTGTTGTTTCTCAGACTTGAAGACGGTGGCTTTGTCTGCAGTCGGAACAGAATTGTCCGAGCCCACTACATTGAGACAACAAACTCCTGAATCGCCCTCGCGAGCGATCGGGCTACCACCGTCGCGTGTTCGCGTGGATATGCAACGGAGTACTCGGTGTAGTCCGTTGAACGGTCGCCGATGACTCGTAGACCTAATTCCTCAACGAAGCTGAGCATTTCACGGCCAACCATGAAGTATACATCTGTCGAAAGCGCATGTCGCAAAAGAAAGAGGTAATCATTGACTCGTAAAACGGCTGGGCCCGACATACGAGTACCATGCGCATGTTCCAGCATATGGTATGTCGTGCTCGGGTATTGGGTGATAAGATCAAGCTGTTCACTCACAGAGACATTAAATACGGGGTGACCGTGTCGCGCTACAAAGAATATCTCAGACCGAAAAAGCCCGTGTGACTCCAGCCAGGGCGCAGTCTGAATTGTATCGCTATTTCCGACGATAATATCCAGATCACCGGCTTCTGCAAGATTCACAAGCGCACGGGCACTCGCCACCGTCACATTGAGAACGACGTCGGGCTCTTCCTTCCGGAACGCAACGAGGGAATCACAGACTGCGACCCAGCATCCAAAACCACATCCCACGTTAAGAAGTCGCCGCCGACTCTCACCAAGCCGTTTTGCTTCAGCGCGGATACTATCAACCTCGTCGATGATCGAAAGCGCGCGTCTATTAGCGAGGTATGAATGATTTTACATCAACACAATCGCCGTATTCTTGACCGGGATCGTACGACTATTCCGCCAGCCGTTCCCAGAAATCTACGTCCGGATCGTCGTACACATCCCGCCACGCGACAAGCAGGCGCCGCAACTCCGATAGAGGGGCGGCGTACTGCGGATCGTCGTGTCTTGATCGCAGCTCATGGGGATCGTTGGTAAGGTCAAAAAGTTGTGTGTGTCGCTGAGAGCCCACAACATATTCAATCAGCTTTAGATCACTCCGCTTTACCCCACGCATCGTTGTACCGTAGCACAGATGGAGATGATCACGGTGAATGGTCCGGGAGTTCCGGATTGACGGTAAGAAACTCATTCCCTCCACCGAGGCGGGAATGGGCAGGTCGAGGATTTCACAAAGCGTGGGATAGATATCCAGTAGATAGATGTACTGATTCCGAACCTCGTTTTCCTGAATACCTGGTCCCGCGATAACCAGCGGAACGTGTACGCTGTGTTCATAAAGGTTCTGTTTACCCATTAGACCGTGTCGCCCGACACTGAGGCCATGGTCTGCCGTCCAGACGATTATCGTGTTGTCCCGCTCCCCGGTTGCCTCAAGAGCGTCCAGGATTCGCCCAACCTCGGCGTCCATGTGTGTAAGCATGGCGAAGTATTCCCGATTGTGTTGATCAATGACTCGCGGATCACGCGGAAGGGCAGCGAGATGCTCGTCACGAATATCCAGCGCTCCGTTGTCAAAGGGATGCTCCGGCATGGCGTTGGGTGGCGTGGTGATACTGCCGGCTGGATAGCGATTTCTGAATTCGCTGGGCATGGTCCGCGGGTCATGCGGTGCGGTAAAGGCGCAGTATGCCATGAAGGGCATTTCAGCGGATCCGTCGCCTCCTTCTCGGCGCCTCCGACGCTTAAGGAGGTATTCCCGAACTCCATCGGCAAAGAGTGTGGTTGCGTGCACGCCATGCGCTATCCGATCATACCGTTTGGGAATCATTTCACTTTTGCCGGTGCCGGGGTCCCAATTATGGAGTCGCGGTTCCGGGTATTTTCCGTCAGGGTGATGGTTGCATACGGGCATGTTCCAGTGGTCATCCATGCCACCAAAGAACACGGGTCCTCCATCACCAAAGCTCCGTCCATACGAGGCGGGATCATTGTGCCACTTGCCACACCCGAAGGTGGTGTATCCGTTTTGTTGCAGGTGCTCCCCGAGGAGCGTGTGATCGGGCGGGAGTTCCTCGCCATTACCGGATAGATGATACAGGGTGCGGCCGGAATGAATCATTGCACGGCTCGGCATGCAAACGGCGTCACAATGACTGCCCATGACGTGGACGTTGGAAAAGACGGTACCACTTTCCACCAGCCGGTCGAGATTGGGTGTGATCACCTCGGGATTGTTGAAGGCGCCGACCGTGTCAAAGCGTTGGTCGTCATTAATTAGAAAGATAATATTCGGTCTGTCATTCATTGTTTTACCGCTCCTGCCGCCAAACCAGAAACAAGTTGTTTCTGCATGATGAGAAAAAAGATCATTGTCGGGACAGTCGCGATGACCGAAGCGGTCATGATACTGCCCCACTCCGTCGTGTACTGACCAAAGAAGTTTGCGAGACCCACCGGTACAGTCTTCTTTGAATCATCGGTCATCAGTGTCAACGCAAAGAGGTACTCCTCCCAGGACCGGACAAAGGCGTATACTGCCGTTGCTACGATACCCGGCCAGGCGACGGGCAACACGACTCGAAAGATAATTCCCAAGGTTGAGCAACCGTCGATCCGCGCCGCTTCATCCAGACTTATGGAAACGGTCTGAAAATACCCGATCATCATATAGACACAAAAGGGAAGGGTAATTGCAACGTACGCAATAATTAGTCCTGTGTAGCTGTTCACCAGGCCGACACGGAAGTACATGATGTACAGGGGCATGAGTAGCACGGCAAATGGAAATAACTGCGTAAAGGCAAACGTACCGGCCAGTTCCCGTCTACCCTTAAATCGATACCGGGAGAAACCATAGGCCGCGAGAATGGCGAGAAACACGGTGATAAAGGTCGATATCAGCGATACCATGACGCTGTTTCTAATGTATCTGATAAATCCGGAATTAATAAGTCGGCGGTAATTGTCAAAGGTGAACTCGTCCGGCAGCAGCTGGAAGGTATCCGTGTACATACTCTGTTCCGGACGTATGGACGTCAGGACGATCCAAATAAAGGGAAATACAAGAAAACCAAGCACTATAAACGTCAATAGAACCTGCAGAATCTGTACGACGCGGTTCATAACTCGAGATCCTTTCGCGAAAAACGTGTGAAGTAGATGACGGCGAAGACGATCATGATCAGGGTCATCATCACACCGATTGTGGCACCATACCCCAGACGGTAGTTGGTAAATGCTTGTGTATACATCTCCGTTGCCAGCACTTGAGTGAAGTTGCCCGGACCCCCACGAGTGGTGAGCCATACATACAGAAAATTGTTGAAAGTCCATATTGTAGTGAGCATGGTGGTAATCGCGACAACCGGCCGCAGCAAGGGTAACGTGAGAAACCGGAACGTCTGCCACGAGGAGGCTCCCTCCACTCGCACCGACTCATAGAGCTCTGTCGGGATTCCTTGCAGCCCCGCAAGTATGGAAATCGAGACAAAGGGAACTTCTCGCCACACGATGATGATACCAATCGCAAACCACACGGTAGATGTCTGGACCAGAAACGGGATGCCCTGATTGATGATTCCAATATCTACCAACACCTGGTTGACCGCACCAAACCGGCCATGTAACAACCACTTCCAGGCTGCCACAGCCACCACCGGCGGGGTAACCCACGGGATCAATAGCATTCCGCGAGCCACTCCGGCCAGGCGTAAACGACGTAAGACGGGGCTGTTAACCAGAAGTGCCAATCCGAATCCAAGGACCAGGCGGACAAGTACTGTTCCCATTGTAAGCCACACCACCGTGTTTCCCAGAGAGAGGTAGAACCGCTCATCCTGTAGCAGCTCAATATAGTTGCCGAGACCGATGTAAGTTCCGCCCTGACGCAGTTCAAAGAGACTGATCTTAGAGAAACTCAAACCAAAGTTGAACATCCCGGGAAAGAGGAAGAATGCACTCAGCACCAGGACGGCCGGCGCGATAAGTAGGTAGGGACGAAGTCGAGTCACCATCGAGTCCTTTCAATCGTTATGTTGTCGGGTGAGTAGATAAGCTCGCACCCGAGGTGAAAATTGGCGCGGGTACGAGCTCCTCTGGAGTGCTAACTCCACTCAGTTGTTCTGCAGCACCCGTTCCATCGCCGCTAAAAGATCTCTGGCTGCCCGTTCCGGAGATTTCTGTCCGGAGTAGACTGCGGCAAACTCGCGGTTGGTCGCATCCCAAAGGCCACTGACCGGCGCGGGTGAATCAATATATTGTTTTAGGGTAATCGCATGGGGCAACTGGTCTGCGTACCCTTGCTCAGACTCGGGAAACTCGAGCTCGCCGAGCAGTGATTCTTGCGCAGGAAACTGCTGATAGCGCTCAAAGACATCACGGCTGATAAGGTACTTCAGGAATTCCCACGACTCTTCGGGATAGTCCGTATTGACGTTGATTGCGAGGGCACGTCCACCAAGATGAGACCGTCGAGTCACTGAACCGCGAGGGATCATTCCCGTTGCTAAAGGGATATCCGATTGTGACATTGCCGCGCGAAAGGTAGCCGGCGGAAAGAAGCTGATAGCAAGGTCTCCCCGTGCCAGTCCTCCGGTCAACTCGGGATCACCCCAGCTGTTTACGCCGATCATCGATGCCGGTGTGAGTTCCTCTTCAAAGAATCGATTGAAGTAGTGCATCGTTTCTGCCACTTCTTCTTCCGTGGCGCCGAGCCCCCAGGTACCATCC